>JAWLDZ010000003.1:0-95048 GCA_041686355.1 Spirochaetaceae bacterium | reverse complement strand
GCTGCGTACCGCAGGCGATAGCCGAGGAACGCAGCGAGCCCGAAGAGGGGCTTTTTTTATTTTAAACAGTGCCCTGATAAATAAAGTGAGCTTCAAGCTTGCTTTTTTCAGGTAAAATAGCCTAAATTCAGTCTAATGAAGAAATACCTGTTTTTACTGGTGATAACCGTCGTGATGCTGCTGGTTATTCTTTGGGCACCGGAGTCTAAGGATTCCGGTGCCGATGTGTATGCGGAGAAGGAGGGGGAACTACTGGTACCCCAGCACAATGTAGCCATTGCAGTGTTGAATCTCGACAGGGCGGGACTCTCTTTACAACGGTCAGAGGATATTCCCGTTCTTCGTGATGTGCAGGAAGACTTCAGACAGCTGCCGGGAGTGGTCAAAGTTGAATCGATTCTCAGCGCTTCCAGGGTTGTTTCGGAGTATGACGAAATAACTGTCAGCAGAGCTATTCCGGCGGATCAGGACCAGGTAACGGATGAATATCTTAACCGGCTTTCGGAGCAGCTTGAGGATTTTCCCGAGCTGACCCCCTATGTAAACGAAAAACAAAATACCCTCCTGTTTTACGTTTATTTCGGCAACCGAATCCCCTCCGCGGATATTCACCGGCATATGAGTGATCTAAGAGCCAACTGGGAGGGAATCCTCCCCGTTGAGTTTACCGGCAGGGCTCCTATCATAGCAGAAACCGAATCCCTGTTAACCGGTGATATTTTTCTGTTTTTTCCTCTGCTGGCTCTTATGGTTATTGTCGTGTTTTCTCTCTTCAGAAGTGTACGGGTGCTGGTTGTTTCCATTTTTCTTATGCTCCTTGCCATGGGGGTATCCTACGGTGTTATCCGCTTTTTCGGTATTGCGGATACCCCGCTTGTCCTGCTGATTCCAGTCTTCAGTCTGGGGCTATTGAGCGATTATCTTATCCACTACTTCTATCACTGTTTTCATAGAACCGGTCTGGAAGGGGCTGAAGGCCTGCAGGGCCGGGAAAGCCTCCGCAGCAGACTTCTGTTTCCTCTTTCACTGACCGCGATTTCAACTGTAACTGGCTTTCTCTCCTTAAGTCTGATAAACGGCTCCGGGCACCTGCAAATTGGTCTTATTATCGCCTCCGCCGTGGTGATTACCTGGTTCGGCGTTTTTTTCTGGATCGATTACCTGAATTTCCCCGAACAAAACCGGCAGTTGATGGTGGGATTCCGGGATGCACAGGCCCGGATCTTTAGTCGGATTGCCAGGTACCGTTACCTCTTTTTCCTGCTTATTGCCGGCGGGGTGGTCTGGGGGGCGATACAACTGGGCGACCTTTCGATAGAACCCTATCCGATCGAACAGCTGCCCGCCTCCACCACCATCAAGAGGGCCGACACCATTATCAACGAGGAGTTCTACGGAACCGTACCCTTTTTTATCGAGGTGGACACCGGAGAGAAGATGGGGATTATGAAAAAGGATACCCTGCTCAAACTCGATGAGATTCACAGTCTTATGGAAGCCGGAAACGTGGGCTATGCCTTTTCGATGCTCAGCGTATTGAAGCGGATGAATTACTATTTTATGGGGTCTGAGGAGACCCTGCTTACCAGTACCGAGTATGACGACTTTTATGATGCTCTTATAGAGCAGTACCTGCTGTACTACTCCTCCAGTGTTGATCCCCTGGAGTACGAGTCTCTTCTGGACAATTCCTACCGCTTTTTCTCTATTAAGGGTCTGCTGTACTACAGCAACTATAAGGATATGGAGAGTTTTTTCAGTACACTCAGTACCATTGAGACTAGTTTACCGGATGGCTGGTCTTTGAGTGTGCATGGGATGGTAAAAGAGCTGGAGAGAGAGCATACTAACCTTAGGAATAACTGGCTGCTTTCCTTCCTGGCCGGAAGCCTTCTCATCTTTATAACGGTGTTGTTTTTTTATCGCCGTTTTGTTCTGGCGCTTATCAGTCTCATCCCGGGGGTTATCAGCATGGTTATCTCCTTCGGTTTAATCAGCATGGCGGGTATCAGCATAGATGCTTTCTCGATAATATTTGTGGCAATTATTACCGGACTGGTAATTGACTACAGCATCCATACCCTGGTAGCCCTGGATCACATACATAAAGTACACAGCCTTGAAGAAAGCTTCAGAATGGTTGTGGGCTACAGCGGAATTCCGATATTTCTGAGTTTTATGACCTCGCTGCTCTCATTTATGCTGCTCCTGCTCTCCTCTTTCAGGGGAGCCCGGAGTTTAGGCTTTCTTTTGATGACATCGCTTGTACTCTCGTTTCTCCTGAGTTTATACTTAATACCGTTGATTATTCTTCCAAACCGATTAAAAAGGGAGTAAGCCTGTGCGCACTTTTTTCACTATTGTTTTACTGTTACTTATTTCTGTGTTTCCTCTGACAGCTCAGAGGGCTGAGGAAATTATTGCGAACAATGCGAAGACCCTTGAGATACCTTCCATACAGGGCTCTTTTAATCTGGAACTTATCTCCAGGAAGGGAGATGTGCGTAAAATCGAAGCCCGAGCTTTCCAGAAACATGTCGGTGATGCACAGAACAACCGCCTGTTTATCTTTGATTTTCCGCCGACTGTGCGAGGAACCGGTTTGCTGCTTCACTCTTACAATGACGGCCGTGAAAACAACATGTGGATCTACCTGCCTGTCGTGCGCAGAATTAAAAGGATAGCCCTGGAAAGCTCCGGCGGCGGATATTTTATGGGCAGCGACTTTACATATCGAGATCTCATCAACAACGACTATTCTAATATGGAACTTGAACGGCTTCCGGATGAGCGTGTAGACGGTCAGGACAGTTATGTCATCAAGGCCTGGGGCAAAACGGCTGAGATTCGGCAGGAGCACGGCTATGGGCATATTATAACCTACTATCGAAAGGATAATTACATGGTGCATCGCCGGAATTTTTTTGATTTGAATGGAGATTTGCTCAAGGTGTATAAGGTGGAAGATTTTCTCGATCTTGATCCGTATATTTATCCTACCAAAATTTCAATGACCAACGAGCAGACCGGCCACCGTTCGGTTCTGCAGATAGAGGATGTGAGCACCGAGGAGATACCCGACAGATACTTTACAACCCGGTATCTGCAGACGAATTAGAAAAGGAATGAGGGGGGAGAGTATGTACAGGAGCTTACAAAGAAATGTGCTGCGGACTGGAGTACTTGTAGTTTTTCTGTGTGCTGCGCTGCCCCTCAGTGCCCAGGAGTTCCGCTTTGTCTCCTTTCTTGACTACTACGGGGGTATCGAGCCGGAAGAGGGCTACCAAAACCTGCGGACCCGGCTGTTCATGCGGCCCCGTTTTTCCGGTTTTAATGCGGCCTTAAATTTTGAATGGGTGCTCTCCGCCGCCCTATGGGTTCAGCCTCTTCTGCCCGATGGCGGGACCTATGAAGGCGGGACCTATGCAATCGATTCCTGGGACATACTGCACGAGGCCTATCTTCTGTTTCCGTTTAAAAAATTCGATCTGTCCCTGGGGCAGAAGATTGTGACCTATGGATTTGCAGATGTGTCCGGCCCATTGAACGCGCTTCACAGTACGAACCGTACGCCTCTCAGTCTGGACGACGGGTATGACGGCCGTCGTCCGGACCCGCTTGTGCAGCTGCGCTTTTATCCCAGCTTTGAGGATACCATCGAACTGACCTATGTGCCCCTCACCCGGCCGGACCGGGAGCGGAGCGAGCCGGTGGACCTGCCGGATACTAATGATACGGTTGTGTGGAGTGATGACCCCTACCTTACAGACAATCCCCACTCCCTGTTTCTCAACTACAACCGCTACGGTCTAAAGGCCGACTGGCAGCTTTTTTACGGCTGGTATACCGAGCATACCCCCGACTTTGAGGTTTCGCAGATCAACAGCGCGATAGCCACCGATATTGAGCCAGTGTATCATAAAAAACATACCTTCGGCGCGGCATATTCTACCCGGCTGGGGAACAAAACGCTGAGCCAGGATTTCGCCTTCAACCTTACCAATGATCTGTCGGGCAAAGACATCGGCGCCCAAAACTCCGATCTCACCGTCAATACCCAGCTCCTGACAAATCTGCCGGGGGATATTCTGGGCCAATTCAGCCTCATATACGCCTACTTTTTCAATCACAACGGTCACAGTTCCGGCGGCGACCCGGAAGCGGCGGAGTATCTGGCCGAGGAGATACAAAGCTTTCATACCCAGCCCCTGCAGCATATCGCCTTCCTGGTAGGTCATTTTGAAAAGAGTTTTCTCCGCGAAAGACTCAAAACTCAGCTAAATATAGGGTTCTTCTTTTCTCCTGAGCTCTATCTGGCACCCCGGCTGGCCTACAGCCTGAGCGATTACTGGTCCCTCGAGAGCGGGGCGGACATTACCCTTGGTCCCCCTCCCGATGTTGATTTGAGAAGGAATCCTTGGAACGATAATTTCTATGTGAGGCTGTTGTACCGGTACTGAGGGTATATGTCATTTTGCTTCACGGTCAAATGCTTCCTTTGCTTAGAACTTCGGGATGAGATATTAAATGTCCCAGAAAATAAGACTTGCATGTAGAATATCACCCTGTAAAATAGTAGTAGGGGGATGAAGATGATTAAGACTATCTTAGCACCGATTGACGGTTCTCCGGCTTCATTTGCTGCGTGTAATTATTCAATGAAGATCGCGAATAAACTTGGCGCAGCAGTCAAGGTACTGTTTGTAATAGATCAGCGTAAAACACAGGTACCCTTTATGTATGCCGGTGGTGCCTACGACATCACCTACGAACGTATTTATATACCGCCGGATCAGGAACTGCGGGACTTTTATGACAGGATTAAGGCCGACCTTCACAAGTTTTCAGAGCGCTGCATACAGCGCTGTAAACAACAGGCGGAGGAGTTGGGGGTGAGCTACAGTTCGGAAGTTGTAGAGGGATATCCGGCGGATGTAATCGAAAAGTATGCCCTGGGCGCTGATATAGTAGTCATCGGGCAACACGGCGAAAATGCCGGCACGAAGGAGGAGACAGTTGGCTCGACTACTGAAGAGCTGGTGAGAAAATCTCCGCGGCCGGTGATTGTTTGTCCGGAAGAGGCGGAAATCCCGGAGAAAATCCTGTTTCCCTACGATGGCAGTCGAAGTGCAGAAAATTGTCTTCAATTTTATACCGCCCATCTTAGTAACAAAATACCGAATTTGGTCTTTCTCTGTGCGGAATGTGAGGAAGATACCGAACCGTATCAGAATGAAATTGAATATCTTACTCAGCACAGTGTGAATGTGAAACTGATTCAGCAGGAGAACGACCCGATTCAGGCGATTGACAAGATGGTAGAAGCGGAAAAACCGGACCTTATCATGCTTGGTTCCCATGGGCGCAACAAGCTGGTGGATTATCTGCTCGGATCGACGACAATTCATGTTGTTCGCAAAAGTAATCTGCCGGTATTGATAGTCTATTGATACCAAATAGCGGTTAGTATTGCAAATTTGAAGTAACTCGATTATTCTATTCATGTTGCGAGGAGGTGACATGGCTGACGGCGAAGAAAAACAGATGCAGCTGGTTACATTCCAACTCGGGGCAGAACTATATGGTATCGATATCATGTCGGTGGACGGTATTGTTCGGGTTGAGGATGTACGGACTATTCCTAATGCTCCTGCCTATGTTGAGGGGATATTTAATCTGCGAGGAGATATAATCCCGATTATAAATTTGCATAAGCGTTTCCATTTGAAGCGAGCGGCACTCAGTGAAGAGGATAAACTGCTAAGCGGGTTTATTATAATAGATATCAATGGTATGAAACTGGGAATGGTTATAGATAAGGTCTCGCGGGTTCTTACAGTGGATATGAAAAAAATGCAGCCGCCTCCTCAGATGATATCCGGTATCGGAGCTGAGTATATCCAGGGAGTGTTCAATCGAGAGGATGGATACTTGATAGTCCTTGATATCCAACGGCTTTTCGATCCAAAAGAGCTCCAGCAACTCGGAGATATCGCAACCTAACTTATTGGAGAGCCAATGATCCCTGTATTTCGACCTTCAATCCGGCGCAAAGAGATGGACGCCGTTTTGTCATGTCTTGTATCTGATAGCATTAGCAATGGCCCCATCGCTAAGCAATTTATCCGGGAAATGTCTGCTTTTTTTGAGACAGACGGCGGAGTTTTGCTGCGTGAGTACGAGCGGGCTATCGAACTATCCTTAGAAGCCCTTGAATTAGAGCAGGGTTCCGCTATTATTATCTCGCCCTTAAGCTCTTCCTTGTATAAGCAGAGGATTGAAGCACAAGGGTATGTAGTGCTTTTAGCCGACGTAGATCCTGATACCCTGACTATCGATCTGAGTAAAGTAGAAACACTTGCCGAGGGGGCTTCGGCCATTGTTGTGGACTCTCCCTTTGGTTTTATTCCGGATATGGACCGGCTAGTTGAATTGGGTCTTCCAATTTTAGAGGACATAACTATGTCTATTGGGGGAAACACCGGTAATTCACTGTGCGGTTCCTACGGTGATATTGTGATACTTCGTATGGAACCGCAGGACCCATTAAATGCCGGAGGCGGAACTGCGGTTATCAGTTCAAGGAAAAAGTATACTTCAAAACTGAAAAAGATTTATGAAGAGTGGCCGCCGCAAAGACTCCTGCCGGACTTAAACAGCAGTCTTGGACTTGCACAATTTAAAGATCAAGAGAATTTTTTTTTGAAGCGACGGGAGATTTTCAGTCTCTATATTAATGCGGTCAGAAAAGGACGGCATGCCACTCCGGTTCAGAAGGGTGAGGCTGAACATGTACCGTGTACCTTCCCGGTATTTGTAAAGGGCGGAGTGAAAGATGTGCAGGCCTATGCCCGCAAAAAAGGGGTGGCTACATTGCAGGCGTTTTCCGACAGTATTATTGCGTATAGCGATGCAGATACAAATTCCTGCGAAGGCGCCCGACAAATTTACCGGCGCTGTGTACTATTTCCTTTGTATCCGATGCTGTCCAACTCTGAAATAGAGACGGTCAGCAAGGTCCTTTCAACCTTGCCGTAATAGTTTCGCATGCCGCGTAGCGGCAACCGAAACGACGAAAATAGCCGAAGGCAATTTTCTTATTAGGATAAGCAATGGTGCGAATGATAAAAAGAGTTTTAATAATCGCTAATCTTCACAAAACCGAAGCATCCGAGCTGATCGAAGAGATAAAAGGCTATATGGGTGAACGTGGTATAGAAACGGAGGTTTTCGGCTTTAAGGGCCGACCGCAGATTCCCTCGCTTGAAGGTATAGATTTTGTATTTTCTCTTGGAGGTGATGGAACTGTTCTGTTTAGCTCTCGCATAGTTGAAAGCCGAGGAATACCTATTTTAGCAGTGAACCTAGGCGCCTTCGGCTTTATTACTGAAATTTCTCAGCATGAGTGGCGCTCGGCATTTGAAAAATATGTGGAAGGGGAGTTGGGCCTTTCACGACGTATTATGGTCAAAGCAATGGTCGAACGCCAGGGAAAGCGAATTGCCACTTTCAGAGGACTGAACGATGCGGTCATCAGCGGAGTAGGAATTTCAAAAATCGTCAGGCTCAACTTAACCCTCAATAAAACCTCTCTGGGGCAGTACCGTGCCGATGGAATTATTGTCTCTACACCTACCGGATCAACAGCCTATAGTGTTGCCGCCGGCGGACCCATTCTCGATCCGGAGATCGAAGCATTTATACTTAATCCGATTTGTCCGTTTACCCTCAGTAATCGACCGATTGTAGTTTCGGGCAATGATGTCATTTTTGCAAATGTGGAGCCAGAGCAACGGGCAGAACTGCTGCTTTCCATAGATGGGCAGGAAGAGTTCCCCCTTGAAAAGGGAGATAACATAATTTTTGAGAAATCCCACAGCAAAGCACTTCTGGTGCGCTCTGATAAAAGAAACTTCTATGAAGTTCTCCGTTCAAAACTGAATTGGTCCGGAGGATCGAATGCTTGAGGAACTTACCATTCGCAATTATGCCCTCATCGATCAGCTTGACATGCATTTCGAACCCGGCCTGAATATTCTTTCGGGAGAGACAGGGGCTGGTAAGTCGATTGTAGTGGGGGCTCTGGGGCTGCTGCTGGGCGATAAGGGTGAAGCTGGTGCTATTCGAAGCGGGAGTGATCAGGCAGAGGTAACCGGAGTAATTAGGGTCGAGGCTCACCCCGAAGCACTGCAGTGGCTGGAGGCTCGGGATCTGCAACCGGAAGATGGAACAGTGCTTCTTCGAAGATTGGTGCGGAGTTCCGGGCAGGGATCCAGTTTTATTCAGAGTTCCAAGGTAACCCGTAATGATTTACGGGAGTTCACCGCTTTTCTTATAGATATGCATGGTCAACATGAGCATCAATCACTATTGTCTATTGATAACCACCGGCGTTTGCTCGATCAATATGCGGGTAATGTTGAGCTGGCCGCTGTCCTTTACTCTGATTTTTACCAGTTGAGCAGACTAAAACAGGAGTTGGAACAACAAAAAAAATCCGAACAGGAACTGCTGCGGGAGAAAGATTTGCTGGAGTTTTCGATACAGGAGATTGATCAAGCCGAACTTAAGCAGGGTGAAGAAGAAGAGTTGATTCAAGAGCGCAACATGCTGAACCAGTACGAGAAACTCTTCGGCCTGTTTCAAAGCTGCCGCAGTAGTTTAGCTGAAATGGAAGGTGGCAGCCTGGCTTCTCTTCGGGAAGGGGTGCGTGCACTCCAGCGGATTGCAGAAATCCTTCCGGATATGAGTGAACAAAGTTCGCGCCTAGAGAATGCGTTTTATGAGGTCGAAGATATCCTGCAGGCAGTAAAGGGGCGGCAGGATGGAATTTCTTATTCCCCAGATCGGTTAGAGGCTTGTGAGGAGCGACTTCAACAGATCCATAGGCTTGAGAAAAAATATGGTGAGAGTATTGAAGCTGTATTAGCCTATCGTTCAAGCTCACAGGAGAGGCTCTCCTCGATGGAACATCAAGAGGAACAGCAGGCTAAGCTATCGGCGGAAATAGATAGTCTGGAGGCCCGGGTGGTGAAGCATGCAAAGCAGCTCTCGAGTCGCAGAAGGTCCGCGGCCGACGAATTAGAGAAGAAGATCGAAGTAAAGTTGCACTCCCTGGGCATGGAAAACTCCCATTTTAAGATCGCCAGTACCTATCGGGAAAGTAAAAATGGGGGACACGCCTGTGGGCCCTACGGGTATGATAGAATTGAATTCCAGATTTCCCCTAACCGCGGAGAGGAGATGCATCCATTAAAGGATATTGCCTCGGGTGGAGAAATTTCTAGAATAATGTTAGCTATTAAGAGTGTGTTTGCCGAAACTGACCACATTTCCGCTTTGATTTTCGATGAAATTGATGTGGGTATCGGAGGCGAGGTAGCCAGAGCGGTAGGTGACCATCTTGCTCAGCTTGGGAAATACAAGCAAATTCTCTGTATCACACACCTTGCCTCAATTGCTGTTCGTGCCGATAATCATTTAAAAGTGGTGAAATACGAGCAGGAAGGCAGAACCCTTACTAGAGTAGAACCGGTACAGGATATACAGAGGGTAGAGGAAATTGCACGGATGCTTTCCGGAGATCGAAACGATGAAACTTCTAGGCGCCATGCATTGGAACTACTAGAACGTTATCATCCGGAGGAGTGAAGGTGGCAAAGGTAAGCAGTGAAGCAAAACGTCGCTATTATGAGAAAATAAAAGAATACAAGAGTATTGTCGATAAAATGGCTCAGCATGAAACCAGTATTCAACAGATTATGGACAATCAGGAGAAAGGACAGGCCTATAAACGTTTGACCCTCGCCGATGAAGGTCTTAATATGGTTTCATATTATCTATTGATGAACCATCTCTCGGTTTCACTACTTGGAATAAAAAATGAGGGTTTTCTGAATAATGCCAGAAAGGCATGCTACAAAAGCATTATCTACCTCGAAGATGTAGTAACCAGCTATATCGATGTTCCTTATTCTGAATATGAAGCGTATCTGGACGATATAGTTGAATTTGATTATAAGCAGCGGTGGGATTTGCTGTCAAAGCTCGGATTCGCAACCGATGCGATTATTGAAAGCTACGGGTCAAACTCAAAGTGGAAGTGGTCGTTTGTCGAGCTTGAAGGACGATTCGCCACTATCGCTAAAAACATGCTGAACCTGAAGCAGCTTGTTGGACAACTTGATCCCAGAGCCGAGGGGTATAAAGTATACAAGGCTCATCTGAGAATGGTAAAGCAGCTGTTAGAAGAAGCAGCCAACAATTATCGGCAAAAATATGAGCTTTCGACTCTTAGAATCGATGATTTCAAGCTGGCTATCCGCTATCTTGCAGCTTTGAGGCGACTGCACATGCTGCTTGGCGAAGTTGAAGAGAGTGATGTGATTAAGAAAAAAATAGATGTATGGAAGAGTAAGATGGAAGCAGATAGTAAAAGCCAAGAAAACACAAAAAAGCGTGGTTAATTAGTATATGAGCATTGGCAGAGGTTTTCTCTTTAGGACTATCGCACTTATTGCTGTTCTGATGTATGCACTCTTGGGAAGTTACTCGATAAAACCTGGTAATGCGTATCTACAGGAATGGATAATCGATGTTCAGACAAAAAATATGGATTCGGACTCAACAGAGGGCATACCTCCGGAGGAATGGATACCCTTTCGTGTAGAAGACTCTTTTGGTTTTGTGAGTGCTGACGGGAAACTCCTAGAGAACTCTTCAATAGAGTGGAACATAGCCCTTGGGGATAGTACTTACTGTAACTATACACAGCAGGGGAGTAATCTGGTGATCAGAGATCCTATTAGAAATTACTTGTACCCCTTAAGTGTTGAAGGCTACCCGGTAGAACGAGGGGGCGATTATTTTGTTTTAAGCAAGGATTTAACAGCTGTTACCGCGTTCAGTGCAACCGGAGAATTTTTATTCAGTAAAGAGTTTCCGAGTATCATCACCTCTCTTGATGCGAGCGAGGATACTGTAGGAATAGGTTTACTAAATGGCAGGGTAGAACTGTTTAATAAAGACGGTGGTTACCAGACGGGGATACAACCGGAAACCAGTAGAATTAATGCAGTCTATGGTACAGCCCTGTCTTTTGCGAGCCAGAAAGCAGCCATTGTTCATGGAATTGATCCACAGTTTTTGTCCCTATACCAGTTGGAAGGAACAAAATCACAACGCCTCAGCCAGATAGAAATCTCAGATCCCAGGCGTTCCCAGGCAAAAATAGCATTCTCAGAAAATGGTGAGTATCTCCTATGCGAAACTGCAACGGAGGTTCTGGTCATATCGACTGAAGAACCAATCGGGAGCTTTTCACTTCCCCTATCCGGGACTCTGGTCGATTTTGAGTTTTTTACCGAATTAGACTCGATATATATTTTGGAGGAAGATCAGGATACGGCTGTGTTGCATATTTATTCTGCGGAGGGCAGACAATACAGTAAAGAAAAGTTTTCCGGTCGGCCGCATTGGCTGTTTCAGGCTGAAGAAAATCTTTATATAGGAACTGGTTCACTTTTAAGGAAAGTAGCTATCGAGAGGTTTTCAAAATGAAGTATATGATTTCTATGTTAATGTGTGCTACTTTTTTTTATTCAGCAGTTTCAAGTTTGTATTCCTTTGAGTGGCCGGTTAAGGAACCGCAAATAGTATCAACCTTTGGAAGTCAGGCAGGTGAGAGCTATAATAAGGGAATTGATATTTTCTCATCCTCAGAAGTTGTTTCTCCGGTTGAGGCTGGAGAGCTTGTGTTTGTTGCCAGGGAGTACGCAAAGGGGATACATGACCTGCCTTCACCCATGGGCAACCTGGCGGTTCTCCAGCATGAACGCGGAATTCAGTCGATCTATGGGCATCTTGCTTCTCCGGTAATGGAGGATGTTCCTTTTTATGATATCACTGATCAGCTTGGTACAATCGGAAGCAGCGGGACTATAGAGGCGGAGTTTGTGTACCTGCAAATAATCGACAGTGAGGTAAATCGCTACGTAAATCCCCTGCTGTCTCTGCCCTCAATTGGCGATACTGCTGAGCCTCAGCTGAATGAAGTGACCTTAAGCAATGACACAGGCTCATTTCCTTTAGAGAGTACGACAAGCGTGCCGCAAGGCAGCTATAGGCTTTCCATAAATACCTTTAATGAGAGTAGTGCTGGAGACACAATGCATAGGATGGCCCCCTATTCCATAAAGGTGTATATCAATGGTGAGGCTAGAGATTCATTAAGTTTCGAATCACTGACTATACGGGACTGGAGCGCTGTTCCGACAGCTCCCCCGGCACTACAGGCTGCACAGCTCTATTCAGGCCCCTGGGAATTCCAATTGGGGACTGTAACTTTACAACCGGGAGAGGCAGCGATTGAGGTTTTTGTAAACGACTTTTCTGGCAACGAAGCTGACCGAACTTACCGAATAGAGGTCTCTTCCAATTGAAAACCTTTTCTAAAACTCCTCAGGAGACCACCTCCTTACATATAAGCTGCCCGATTTGCGGAGAAGTTCCTTTTCACACCGTGTGGAAACTTGAAGGATTCACTTTTTCGCGATGTTCCGGCTGTGGTTTGCTCTATCAGAACCCACAACCCATGCAAAGCGAACTTATTGAACGGTATGACGAGGAGTACTTTGAGTATGAAATTGAAAACCAGGAATCTTTCCTTCAACTGAATTTGCTTGGATTACAAGATGTCGGGTTTTTTAATGATATAGCACAAGAGCTATTTGCAGGGAAGACAATGCCCCGATTCTTGGATGTGGGTTGCGCAACCGGTCGCTTGCTTGAGTATCTCCAGCAGCAGGGGTGGCAAGAACAGGGGGTTGAGGTATGTAAACCTGCGGTTGACTATGGACGTCGGGTCCGGGAGGTTTCTATCTTTTCTGGGACCTTGGAAGAGGCTCTTCTGCCTACTGCCGGCTTTGAGGTAGTACATGCGAGCCACGTCATTGAACACCTGCAGGCTCCAGGCGATTTTATCAGTGAAACCCATCGCTTATTGAAACCTGAAGGACACCTAATTTTAATTACTCCCAATAGCGACGGCTTTCAGGCTAAGTTGATGCGCAGCCGCTGGAGGTCTGCAATTGCCGACCACATGGTGTTATTTTCCCGTAGGACTCTCACTCTCCTGCTTGAAAAGCACGGCTTCTATGTCGAGCAGAGCGCAACCTGGGGAGGAATTCCCCAGGGTATGGCTCCGGCAATTATTAAGAAATGTGCTGATCGATTAGCTAAGCGTTTCGGCTGGGGCGATGTTATGGTGCTTCGCGCTCGTAAAAAACGTGGGTGATATCATCTGCATAGATACCCATTACTTGGCATAGATTCAGCACCATTTCTAATTTTTCCTTTTCCTTCGAGCTTAAAGACAAAAGTTTATTCTTATCAATCTCTTTATAGAAGCCTCGCTGTTTTTTTACCAGTTGCTTCCGATACCGGTTCAGCTGTGCAAATACGACTTTTTGCGGAATAGTGAAATCAGGCTCGATAGCTACTAACCGAAGTGCATCGATGAGACGCACCATATAGGTGCACTCTCTCATGCAGCCATCGGCTTTAAGCTGTTCAAAAAACGTCCAGAGAAGCTGGGTAAGTAGTTCGGTGATGCGCTTGGTTTCAATTTTTATGCTGAACCGTGCAGAGAACTGCAGTATATTCTCTACTTTTCCTATCTCCCCTTCCGATAAGATGCGTGTTCCCAGCTGCAATTGACGATAGAGCAGGGTTGTAACCGCTATCTCCGCGGAATGACGAATAACCGGAGGTATTTCAGTGCCCAGATTGGCGGCTTCTGTGACCGCAAAGCGAATATCTTCAAAAGTGTTAGCGGAGTTTTCAGCAAGGGCGGTTTCGGTAGAGCGTACGAGATAATCAGTTAAGTTCTGACGTAATTCCAAGGGCAGTTGTGACAGGTCCTCTATATGCTCTTTTGCCTCACTTGTGAGCCGGTTTTTAACGGTGATATTAAGACTGCCGATGTGGTTCGTCTCAGCTTTGAATTCAAACTTGAAACTCTGCCGGCGGGAGGTGTCAATTAGGTGAAGATTGGCGGTGAGTGGGTCCTTTGAGATTTCCTGCATGTCTAACAGTGCAAAATACCCATATTGTGATGGCGGTTTTTCTTGTCGGTATACCAGGCGACGGATAAAAAAATACGATGCTGCTTCAATCCCATCTGGTTGGCCTAAGTGTGTTTCCCGTTCTAATATGTCCCGGCCGGAACCTTCGGACTTATGGTTGCTTATGGCTGTTTCCAAATCAACAGATAGCATGTTATACAAGTTCTTTTTAGTAAAAGAATTGTAAAGAGTAAGGCCTTTTAATGCGTAGCGTATGTTCTGCACTGGTTCTATGCCTGCTATATCGGAAAAAAACCAGCCGCAGGAGGTAAACATGTAAAGACGATATTTTTGTCCCTCCAGCAAGCTCAGTAGGGTGGCACTGTTTTTCTCGCTCTGCTTTTCAAGGGGAAGATGTTTTTTGGCGAACTGTGCAGGTTCAGTCTGTTGAGTTAATACCTGTATATACTCCTGCAGCAGCAGTTTAGGCTCCGTATTGCTGAGACGGGGCACCTCGTTATAAAATATTTCCAACATCTGATCACTGAGCTTTTGAAATCCCCTTCGAAGGGGGGTCCTCCACTTCTGGTTCCAGCCTGGTTTGCCGCCGGTTGAACAACCGCAATCTTTATACCACCGCGAAACGCCATGATGGCAGCTCCATGAACTTCCCCGCTTTTCCTCCCCCTTCCGCAGACGAACTTTGTACCTGGGCGGGAACTGCTCCAAATAGCGTGCGTAGTTTGTAAACTCGAAGCGCGAATCCTGTTCGACGTGTTGTTGCAGGGCAGCCAAACACATGTCCCCAAAGGGTTCATGGTGTCCGTAAATCTCCCCATCTGTAGCAACATGGATTAAATGCCCTGGGTCGGCATTGTTATGGTAAGTCAACAGGCGATTGTAAAGGGCATCGGCACTTCGAAGGTAATGCTCAAAGCTGATTCCCTGGGCCAGCTCTTGATTGTAGAAAAATGCAGATAGATCACCAGCCGGCCGTTCTATTTTGTAGGGGCGCCAAAAGGGTGCCGGCTTGTTTTCAAGCTCCTGCCACTCTTCTGAGCCTTCCGCATAAATGGCCTCCGCCTGCCAGGGAGAGAGAATTACATATTTCACCCCCAGGTCCAGCAGAATATCCGCAACCCCTTCGTTTATCGCCGTTTCCGGCAGCCAAATTCCCTCTGATTTTCGGCCAAAGTGGTATTCAAAGTCGGCCAGCCCCCACTCAATTTGAAGACGAGCATCCTCAGCGGAGTCCAGAGGAAGAATTGTGTGGTTGTAAGCTTGTGCAATTGCGTTTCCGTGTCCCATATTCTGGGTAACGCTGAGGCGGTCGGCCTCTATAATGGCCTCATAGACATGGGGTGCATGGTCTTTCAGCCACCAAAACAGAGTAGGTCCAAAATTAAATGAGAGTATTTTGTAGTTGTTTATGATATCTTCAATTCTGCCATCGAAGTGCAAGACCCGGGATGCCGCATTGGCAGCATAACATTCACGGGTTATCCGGTGGTTCCAGTCGTGGAATGGAGCGGCTGAAGGCTGCATACCGACAATACCGGTCCAGGGATCCTCCCGCGGGGGTTGATAAAAATGGCCATGGAATACTAAATAATTTTTCATACCATAGTTTTAACTAATCACTAAAGATTGTAAAGCTCATTGGACATTAGAGTTAAGAAAATCCTTACAGATAGCGCCAATAGCAGAATGTTCAGTGCAGGGTTGACATAACCGTGAATATTTTCCTAGTATAACGTACCTCATATATGGAGGCTATATGACAAGAGAGAAGCTACAGACTCTTTCCGAAGAGCAGTTACAAGGTATTGCAAAACGTGAGGGAATCTATAATTATAACGATACCCATCGAGAAAAACTGGTTGATCTTATTCTTGAAGCCCTGGAAGAAGATCGTGATGAGCGTGAGTTCGGTAATAATTCAGCTATGCGATTGGAACATAAGAAATACGATATTCTTCGGGATGAAGAAATTGACATGCTCACCCAGGATGAGTTTCCGCTTCCGGATTCCTATACAGACACCCGGATTGTGCTGTTATTACGAGACCCCCTTTGGGTATACGCATATTGGGATATTAATAGAACTCAATTGGATGCTCTAAAGGAGGAGCCTTTATTTGAAGGCTTATTCATACGGGTGTATGAGTTTAATGGGGATACTCCGGAGAAAAGCAATATCAATAACTTTTTTGATATTCCGATTGAAGAGGGGGACCGCAGTTGGTACATCAATCTCAACCACACCGGAAGTGATTATTTTGTTGACCTGCGCTGCATGGTTATGCACAAAGAGCGTCTGTTGGCATCGTCAAATGCTGTTCACAGTCCCCGGGGCTATTTTGCCCGGAATCAGAAGGAATTTTACAACGATCCCAACACAATGATGTTGATGCTTTCAGGTTTGTGGAACTATGAGGAGGGGGCTGTTGAGTCCCAGGAAATTCCCCAGAGAATTATCTCAATCTTAGATACCCACAATATCGAACTTGAAACGTCTCACGAGAAGAAATAACTTCTAAGAAGTATCGTCTTCAAAGAAGTAGATAAAGAAGTTAATTAGAAGGATTTTTGATGAATGCTTATTTAGGTTTTGTTCTCCATGCTCACTTGCCCTTTGTCCGGCACCCGGAATATGACAAGTTTTTGGAAGAAAACTGGTTGTTCGAGGCAATTTCTGAAACATACTTGCCCTTTCTGCGGATGTGCAACCGTCTTAAGCGGGATGAGGTTCCCTTTCATCTAACGGTGTCAGTCAGTCCCACTTTGTCAGCCATGCTGTCGGATGAGTTATTGCAGATGCGTTACATTGGGCATGTCAAAAAGCTGATCGAGCTTGGAAAGAAGGAGCTGTCCCGGACGAAGGATGACCCGGAATTTCATCCCCTTGCGAAAATGTATAAAGAGTTATTTGAGCAAAATCTTAGAGATTTTGAAGAACTGTATCATAAGAACATACTATGGGGTTTTAAAAGTCTGGAAAAAGAGGGGTACCTGGAAATAATTACTACTGCAGCTACCCATGCGTTTCTTCCGCTCTATCAACCCTATCCCGAAGCACTTGAAGCGCAGGTTCAGACGGCAGTTCTTGATCATAGTCGTAAATTCGGTAAGAAGCCGCAGGGCTTCTGGCTGCCGGAGTTTGGCTATTATCCTGGAATAGAAGAGGTTCTCCGTAAAAACAATATTGAGTATTTCTTTACCTCCGCTCACGGCATTCTGTTTGCCAGTCAAAGAACACCCTATGGTGTGTACGCCCCCCTGACGCTGCCGAATGGAGTACATGCCTTCGGACGTGATTATCCCTCCTCCGATGCGGTGTGGTCCTCAGACAGGGGTTATCCGAGTGATGAGGATTATCGTGAGTTTTATCGAGACGTTGGCTATGATGAGCCCCTTGAGTATGTGCGCCCCTATATTCACGAACCTGATGTAAGGGTGTGTACCGGTTATAAATATTTTTCTGTTACCGGTTCAACAGACCAAAAGCGGCCTTATGACCCCGATAAGGCGAATGCAAAAGTAAAAGAGCACGCCGAGAATTTTGTATATAATCGTATGCGTCAGTTAAAGAAATTTGAGGGGCTTATAGACCGACCACCCTTTATAATTGCTCCTTTTGATGCGGAGTTATTTGGTCACTGGTGGTTCGAGGGGAATCAGTGGCTTGAGCAGGTGATACGACAGGTGGCGGATTGTGATAAGCTCAGTTTAACAACCCCTTCTGAGTATCTAAAGCAGCATAAAACCTGTCAGCGCGGCCGCCCTTCCTTCTCCAGTTGGGGTAATGAGGGCTATGCCGATGTGTGGCTGGATGGGAAGAATGACTGGATTTACCGTCACATACACAAAGCTATCGAAAGAATGTCGGAGCTGGTAGGCCGCTACCCGGAGGTAAACGGTTTAAAACATCGAACCCTTAATCAGGCAGCCCGTGAAGTAATGCTGGCGATGGCCTCTGATTGGCCTTTCATTATGAAAACCGGAACTACCGTTCCCTACGCAGAGCGACGTGTGAAAGAGCATCTGTATAATTTTAATTATATTTACGACCGGCTCTGTCGCAACACGGTGGATACGGAGTGGCTCACTTCAATCGAGAAAAAGAATAATTTATTTCCGGATATTGACTACAAAATATTTTCTAAAAAATAGGCCGCAAGCCTACGCTGTTCCTACTGCATGCTTAACGGGCGGCAAGGGAAAACAATTCATTGCCCCTTACTAGTTCTAAGTGATAATAGTGTGCGGTTTCACCTCGCATCTCTCTGTTTTGAATTTTAACAACCTTGTATACTATCATTTTAGGGCTGGCCAGGGGCAGTGAAAGCGGCCGGCCGTTTATATCTACAATTTGGTTAAACTGCAGCTTAAAATCTATTTCCTGAGTTTCTCCTTCCGGGTACACAAGAAAATTGCTCTCTATGAACATCCATTACCTCCAAAGCACTTAACGCATGTAAAGTACATAGTATCGGCATTTTCTACTTTTCACTTTAATATAATAAATCTCAGTTGACATCATTTTCTTATGCGATAGTATGTAGTGTAAAGGTGGGTAAAAGTGGGAAAATATAGGAGAAAGTGGTAATAATATGTTGATGGGTGAATACCACAACTCTATTGATGATAAAAGCAGACTCTTATTACCATCACGGTTGCGGACTGAAGTTGCCGGGTCAACTTTGATTCTTACCCGTGGGGTAGATAAGTGTCTGTGGCTTTTTCCCCCTGAGCAATGGCGCAGAATTTCCGACAGTATCATGGGTTCATCATCAATGTTTAAGTCCAAAACCCGCCTGTTGCAGCGGCGTATTATTGCCCCGGCACAGGAGTGTGAAATAGATAAAAGCGGCAGGATTTCAATTCCCCCCACCTTGCGTGAATCAGCCGAGATGAAGCTGAAGGGAGAGGCTGTCATACTTGGAATCGACAGCTATATGGAGCTCTGGGATATCGATGCGTATGCTGATTACCTGCAGGAGAGCGAAACAGATTTTATGGAAGCCGCCGAAGAATTGGGAGAGCTGCTGTCTCTACAGTAAGTTGAGACAGGCTGAATATAGAAAGCAGATTGAAAAGGAGAAACATCGGGTTGCTCATGGATACCGTGCATTATTCTGTGCTTCAACAGGAAGTTTTACAGTACCTAGTACCGCCCCAAGGCGAGGGCCTGTTTATTGACTGCACCCTCGGTGAGGGGGGGCATTCAGAGCTGGTACTGCAAGAAAACCCCGGCATCAAACTAGTGGGTATTGATGCCGATGCACACATCTTGGAAATTGCACGTCAGCGATTAGAGCCGTTCAAGGAGCGGGTACGGTTGTACAATACTTGGTTCAACAGCTTCTTCCGCGAGTATCCACTGGGAGGTGAGCGGCCTGATGCAATCCTTTTCGATCTCGGCATCTCAATATTTCATTACGAGCGGGCCGGCCGTGGCTTCTCTTTCCAAAAAGAGGAGCCCCTGGATATGCGGCTCGATACGGGCCTCGAAATTTCTGCATATGACATTGTCAATACATATCCGGAGAAGGAGCTGGCAAGAATCTTTTTTGAATACGGGGAAGAACGCTATTCACGAATGATTGCTGCTGCGATTGTGCGTGAAAGAGCGAAGAGCCGCATCGAAACTAGTGCCCAGCTGGCCCAGCTTATTAAATCTTCGGTACCGGCCAAATACCGTCATGGACGAATTCATCCGGCCACCCGTTCCTTTCAAGCGCTCAGGATCATGGTGAACGGTGAATTAGCTCGACTCGAATCGGTTTTAGAGGATGCCCTAGGTGTGTTAAAGGTGGGCGGACGGATAGGAGTAATATCCTTTCATTCCTTGGAAGACAGAATTGTAAAACAGTTTTTACAAAAGAAAAGTCAAACCTGCACTTGTCCGCCGGAATGGCCGATATGTAAATGTGGGGGGCAGGCAGTTGTGAAATTGATTCAGAAGAAGCCTATTCAACCATCAGAGAATGAGGTTGATCAAAATGCCCCTTCACGGAGTGCCAAACTGAGGATTGCTGAAAAACTGATGGATGAGGAGCGCTGAGATGAAGAAGCTGGTATTAATAGTTATGGCCATAAGTGTCCCGATGATGTTCTTTCTGTCGGTACACCAAGTATATCGTTATCAACAGCTTGAAAGAGAAATAACACAACTGCAAGCAAAGCAGACGGAACTGTTTGAAATCAATAAGCGCAAAATCGCGAATATTGCAATTCTAAGTTCACCTAAAAGAATTGCCGAACTTGCCCAGACTAGTCTGGACCTTAAACAGCAGCAGACAGACTCGAAGGTATTGAGAATTGTCCTGGGAACGAAGGAGAAGCCTGATGGATAGGCTTTTTTCCGTACAGGAGGCGGCCGAAATGGCCCAGTGTACACTGGTCTATGAAGGCGGCAAAATCCACAGCGCCTGTATCTCGGGTGTTGCTACCGACTCACGAAAAGTGGGGCGGGACTTTTTATTTGTGGCTCTTAAGGGTGAACGAACTGATGGGCATCGGTATATAAGTCAGGCAATAGAAAATGGCGCCTCAGCGCTGCTGCTTTCTCAAGGTTTTATCAACTCCGGGGAGTATACCCGAGAGCTTCAAGACGTGCATGTGCCGATTTTAGCACATGAAAATCCTCTGCGGGCTATGCAGCTGTTGGCTTCAGAGTATCTGAAGGGATTCCCACAGCTTATGAAAATCGGTGTAACCGGCAGCAATGGAAAAACAACCACCAAGGAGTTATTAGCCTCGATTCTCAGTGAGATAGCCTCGACAGTGAAAAATGAAGGCAACCTTAACTCTGATATTGGGCTGCCCTTATCGGTATTTCAGGTGCGGGAGCAGCACCATTTTGCGGTGTTTGAAATGGGAATCAACCGCGTTGGTGAAATGCAGACGATGGTGGATGTGCTGCAGCCCCACTATGGAGCAATAACCAATATTGGAAGTGCCCATATTGGCCTGTTGGGCAGCCAGGAAGGAATTGCACGGGAAAAGGGGAGTCTGTTTGCAGCGCTGCCGGCTGATGGAATTGGTTTTTATCCTGAGACATTTGAGTGGAAAAGCTATTTTACTCGGATATGCAGGGCCCCATTGGTACCGTTTGGACCGGAGACTACTGTAGGAGTGTATAAAACTGTAAGTCGAGGGCTGAAGGGTTGGACAATTACTTATGAAAATATACCGGTTGAGTTGAAGCTGCCGGGAATACACAACTTGCATAACGCTCTGGCAGCTATTCAGGTTGCTCGTACCCTCGGTGCGCGTCCTGCACAGGTAAAGGCCGGTTTAGAAAGGTATGAGACACTGGAAGGGCGCAGTCAGATCATAGAAGGGGCTGCCACAATCGTTCAGGACTCCTACAACGCCAATGCCGAATCGGTGAACGCTATTCTCAGTACTCTGCAGGATGGAGTATCCGGGAGGCTGATTGTAGTGTTGGGGGCAATGAAGGAACTGGGTGAGAGAGCAGAGCCTTCACATCGTAAGGTGGGAAGTGTTATTGCCGGTATTGATGCGGAGGCTGTGTTTTTGTTTGGTGAAGAGATGCGTTTTGCATATCAGGAGGCTCAACTGCAGGGTTTCCAGAAAAGGTTACAGTATACAACTGAATACAGCGAGTTAGCCCAGTGGGTGTCCGACTTTGTTCAGCCGGGGGATACCGTTTTATTAAAGGGTTCCCGTTCTATGGAGCTTGAAAGACTGGTGCCTCATATAGAAAAAAAATTTAAAACCCAGGAAAATACTTAGGAGGGCGTGTGTTTCCGGAACTTTTTTTGCCGTTGGTAAAATACTTTAGTGGCTTTAACATCTTTCAATACATCACCTTCCGCTCAGCATATGCTGCAATGACGGCACTTTTAGTTTCGTTTGTATTTGGACGTCCACTCATCCGCAAACTGCAGCGCTTAAAAGCGGGGCAAGAGGTGCGGGAAGACGGCCCGGAGACTCATCTTGTGAAATCGGGGACTCCAACTATGGGTGGGCTGCTTATTCTGATCTCAGTTACGATAGCAACCCTCCTGTGGCAGGATCTCAACAACCCCTATACTTGGCTGCTCCTGTTTGCGATGATTGCTTTTGGCGGTATCGGGTTTGTAGATGATTATCTGAAGATTTTCCGTAAGAGTTCCGACGGCATGCATGCCAGGGTTAAGTTTATTGGACAGACTTTAGTAGCACTGATAATTGTGGTACTGCTGTATGTTTATGGAAACGAGCATACAACCTTGTTGTATATTCCCTTTTTCAAGCATGCGGTCCTTGATTTGTCCTATTTTTACATTCCCTTTGGGGTTGTATTGCTGGTGGGTACTTCCAATGCGGTAAACCTTACCGATGGACTGGATGGCCTTGCGATTGGACTGGTTATTCTGGTGGGAATAACCTTTGCGATACTAACCTATATTACCGGCCGTATGGACTATTCTGAATATTTACAGATTCCCTATCTGGCGGGAACAGGAGAATTGACGATTTTAACATTGGCCCTGGTGGGTGCGAGTATTGGCTTTTTGTGGTTTAACTCTCACCCGGCAGAGGTCTTTATGGGGGATACCGGCAGCTTGGCTATTGGCGGGGTAATCGGGGTATTGGCCCTTGTATTGAAAAAGGAGATCCTCCTCATTGTGATCGGAGGGGTGTTTGTATTAGAAGCACTGTCGGTAATAATCCAAGTAGTCTCATTTAAGTTGCGTAGGAAGCGGGTTTTTAAAATGGCTCCACTGCATCACCATTTTGAATTGAAGGGGTGGGCGGAAAGCAAAGTGGTAATCAGGTTTTGGATATTAGGAACCCTGTTTACTATCTTGAGTCTTTCAACCCTGAAGATACAATGATGAATGATAGATTTTATGCTGAACGAGTAAAAGAGGAGCGACACGACACGACCCTGTTGATCCTGTTCATACTTATTGTAGGAATAGGCCTAGGGACGCTTTTCTCCGCCTCGTACTATTACGGGGGGAAGCGCTTTGACGACCCCTTTCACTTCTTTTATCGACAAATTTCCTTTGTCGGGGTGGGGGTTGTTCTGGCTTTTATCTCATCAAGGATACCTCTGCAGGCATTGGTTCGCAAAACCCCCTTACTATTGGTGCTTACTTTTGCCTTGCTGGTAGCTACCTTCATCCCAGGTCTGAAACACAGTATTATGGGGGCAAATCGCTGGATTAATATTGGAGGGTACACCTTTCAACCTTCGGAATTAGCCAAGCTTACTCTGGTAATCTATCTAAGTGCCATACTTTCTAAAAAGGGCGAACGCCTCAATGATGTAGTCAATTCAATTATTCCCCCCCTTTTGGTGGTCTTTTTATTTACTGCTCTGATTTACCTGCAGAATGATTTCTCAACAGCCTTGTTTGTTATACTTGTCTCTCTGCTGCTCTTTTTTGTAGCCGGAATAAAGTTTCGCTATTTTTTGTTTTTGTTTTCAATGGTACTGCCCCTGGCCTCTATACTGGTGCTTTCGAAGGAGTATCGGGTACGCAGGGTGATTGCGTTTCTGGATCCGAACAGCGATCCTATAGGTACTGGATATCAGGTAATAGCCGCCAGGCATGCACTGGCATCCGGAGATTTCTGGGGACGAGGTTTCGGAATGGGAACTGAAAAATTCGGCGGTCTGCCGGAAGCCCATTCCGACTTTATTTTTGCCGTATTTGCCGAGGAAATGGGTTTCGTTGGAGTAGTCTTTGCAGTGGTTCTGTTTTTAGCACTGGCTGTGCGCGGTTATTCCCTAGCGCTTCAGTATGAACCGAGTGATCGTTTTAGTTTTATGCTCACCCTCGGTCTTACGAGCTGTCTCGTGTTTCAGGCTCTGGTTAATATGGCGGTAGTGGTCGGGATGGTTCCGGCCACAGGCCTTCCATTGCCCTTTTTCTCGCATGGAGGGTCATCGATGGTGATAAGTTTGATAATGGGCGGCTTATTGCTTAATTTGTCTCGGAAAGCTCCCGCATCCGCAAGGGGGAGCTATGAGTAGCATCGCTTTATTTAAAAACTCCGATAGAAACTACCAGCCCCAGCACAGCACTATCCAGGACCAGCGCGTTCAGCGACGGGTTGAGCGGGATCAGCGAGATTTACGTCGTCTGTTCACTTTTATTATTGGAATATTAGCATTTCTCCTGGCGGCTGAAATCGTATATCACGTGCTGATAGCTCCCTATTTAGTGGTGAACAAAATCAGTATACAAGCTGCCGGTGATTTTCCCTATACCAATGAGGAGCTGCTCTCAATCGCAGCGGTAGAAGGGAATACTTACTTCTTTGATGTAAAACCGGAACTAATCTCAGCGCGATTAGAACGAGTTCCGTTAGTAAAGAGTGTTGAAGTCAGTAAGAAGTTTCCCCACAGTTTGAATATCGCCATAACCGAGCGGGAGCCCTTGGCGGCTCTTACCATTTTGGATTCCAACAAAATGGTACCTACTTATGTCGATTCTTCTGGAGTCATATTCCGTTCAAGGGGAGTTGAATTTTTAGATTTACCGATAATTTCCGGTATAGATGTTCCTGTATATAAAGACGGAATGCAATTACCGCAGGTACTTACCAGCTTTCTTGAGGAATTGAACCGTCTGCAGATAGAGAACCCGGCCCTCTATCGGTTGATTTCTGAAGTGAAATTCGTTAAAAAGAACGCAACCGATTACGAAGTGGTGCTATTTCCGTCACAATACCAGGTAAGGGTGCGAATTGGCCCTTCTCTTACCGAAGAACTGATGAAATACATTGTATTGGTATTGGATGTGGTAGCTGAAAAAGGTATGGAAACAACCATTGAGGAGATCGATTTTAGAACGGATGAGGTTGTATACCGTGTGGGGGAGGAATAGGTGCCTGCAAAAGATATGATTGTCGGACTTGATATTGGAACAAATAAGGTCTGCGCCGTCATCGGAGAGTGGAACGAGAACGGTTTCATCCAGATCACCGGTGTTGGTACAAGTCCGTCCGAAGGCCTTCGTCGCGGTGTTGTGGTGAACATAGAGTCTACTCTCCGCTCGGTACATGCGGCCATTGAGGCAGCCGAAATGATGTCCGGCCGTGAAGTGCAGGAAGTGGTAACCGGTATAGGCGGAGCTCATATTGAAGGGATTAACTCACGCGGCGTAGTGGCGGTAACCGGTAAAGGTCGAGAGATAAACCGCAATGATGTTGGACGGGTAATTGATGCCGCTAAAGCGATTGTTATTCCAATGGATCGTGAGGTTATTCATGTAATCCCACAAGAGTTTATTGTTGATGACCAGGGGGGTATTAAGGATCCTTTGGACATGATTGGCATTAGGCTCGAGGCGGAGGTGCATATCATTACCGGCGCCGTGACCAGTGCTCAAAACTTATTGAAGTGTGTAAATAGAGCCGGATTTCGAGTGCAGGATATCGTACTGCAATCTCTGGCTTCGGGAAAAGCGGTTCTTTCTAAAGAGGAGAAAGAGCTGGGGGTGCTGCTGATAGATCTTGGTGGGGGGACTACGGATATATTGGTGTACTCAGAAGGGGCTCCGTACTATACCGATGTGCTTTCGATCGGTGGGGGGCAGGTAACCAATGACGTGTCGATTATGCTGAAAACACCCTTTGAAGCGGCGGAGAAAATCAAGCAGGAGGCCGGCTGTGCGTATATGCCAATGATTGATACTGAGGAGGAGGTAATTATTCCGGGAGTTGGTGGGTGGCCTTCAGCCTCAATACCGCGCAAGGAGATCTGTAAAATTATTCAACCGCGGATGGAAGAGATTTTTACGATGATCCGCAGCCGTCTTGAAAAAAAGGGTTTTGATAAGCACCTCGGCGGTGGTGTGGTAATTACCGGCGGGGGAGCGCAGCTTCCTGGAACTGCTGAATTGGCGCGGGAGGTGTTTGGAATACCCGGCCGCATAGGCTATCCGGTGAAAGTCGGCGGCTTGTCTGATGTATATCAGAGCCCTGTGTATGCAACTGGGGTTGGGCTTGTGCTATATGCATCCGAAATTATGGAAGCAGAAGGCGGACATGTGTCGCCGGGTAAGCGCAGTGGTGGGGGAATGATGGGAAAACTCAAAGACTGGTTCAAGGAGTTTCTATGAGTTCTTAGAAACAAAACGAAAATGAGAGTCGGGGTAATACGGAGTGTACAAGGGTTAGTGCATTCCGTAGTATTCCGCTAAAAAATATATTTTCAAAACTATGCTCGGGAGGGGGCAATGCAAATCGAAATAATAGATGATCACACACAAGAGCAGGTAGAACCTACCGTTATCAAGGTAATCGGAGTAGGTGGCGGCGGAAGTAATGCAGTAAACCGCATGATTACATCCGGATTAAAGAAGGTAGATTTTATTGCAGTCAATACCGACATGCAGGCGCTGCAGCGGTCGAACGCTCGTACCACGCTTCCGATTGGTTCGCAGCTTACCGGAGGCTTGGGTGCTGGAGGGGTTCCGGATGTTGGAGAGAAAGCTGCTGAGGAGTCACGTGAGGAGATCAAAAACGCCCTTCAGGGAGCGGATATGGTCTTTATTACCGCCGGTATGGGCGGTGGTACCGGTACAGGTTCTGCACCGATTGTGGCACAGATTGCCCGTGAGATGGATGCACTAACAGTAGCAGTTGTAACGAAACCCTTTGACTTTGAGGGGCGGCAGAAAATGAAACTGGCTGAGCAAGGTATTGCGAAGCTGCGGAATGAAGTTGACACCCTTATTACTATTCCAAATCAGTACCTTCTTAAAATTGTTGAGCGGCGAACGCCAATACGCGAGGCTTTTTTGATGGCCGATGATGTCCTGCGCCAGGGCGTTCAGGGTATTTCTGAACTGATTACTGAGCCGGGCGAAATAAATATAGACTTTGCCGATGTGCGTACAATTATGAAGGGTCGTGGCGATGCTCTAATGGGTATTGGCGTGGGACACGGTGATAACCGGGCGGTAGATGCGGCGACCAATGCCATCAATAATCCCCTTTTAGAGGATGCTCATATTGAGGGCGCTAAGGGAATTTTAGTGAATGTAACCGGCGGAGAGGACTTATCGTTAAGCGAGTATGAGGAGGTAGTGAAAATCATCACTGCCAATGCAGATGATGATGCTCTGATTATTCCCGGTCAGTCGATAAAAAGTGACTTGGAAGACGAGGTGAAGGTGACTGTTGTTGCTACCGGATTTCACAGTCAATCGGTGACAGTGGATGAAGAGATAACCCAGGAACCGCAGGATGAAATAATCAAGTATAAAGAGTGGTTGAATTTGCAGAAAGGACTCAATCGGAACACCTCCGGTGGTTTCTTAAGTGGTCGTAATTCCGGTGACCACGACTTGGGTATACCAACGGTCCTTCGAGGTAAAAAAGCCTCAGGAGAGAACGAGCAGTAAGGATGGAGAACCAGGTGCTCTTGAGAGAATACGAAGATTTCCTCAGTTCCACGGCGCAGATTGCCCCCCTGAGCCGCGAGACTTATATGCGGGAGATCCGGTTCCTCTCTGAATGGTGCACTGAGGCTGCATACAGCTTAGAGAGCATACAGACACTCGATCTGCTGGATTTTATTACCCACCGCCGGCAGGGTGGTGTCGATCATCGTACCCTGGCAAAAACGATCAGTGCCTTGCGTTCGTTTTTCAAATTCCTGTTACAGGAAGAACATCGGGCTGATAATCCTGCTGGGCAAATCGACTCTCCCCGCCGCTCTACTCCCCTCCCGGATGTGATGACCAGGGAAGAGGTTGAAGCTTTCTTCAGGGCAATTCCACTTGACAGCCATTATGGCCTGCGGGATCGCGCCCTTTTTGAAGTAATCTATTCCTGTGGATTGAGGATTTCCGAGGCCGCACATTTAAAGATCGGTTCTATCTTTCTGACTGAGGGAGTAGCCAGGGTACATGGAAAGGGCAATCGAGAGAGGATTGTGCCGATTGGGGATCATGGCGTCTATTGGATTAGACAGTACCTGCAGCTCTCCCGACCACATATGCTAAAACACGACCGGATCGAGGATAGTCTGTTTCTGAGTATGCGGGGAATTGCCCTCTCCAGGAAAGGAATCTGGAAGCGGTTTAAACAAATTTGTGAAAGAGCAGGGATTGAAGCGAAGGTACACACTTTGAGACACTCCTTTGCTACCCATTTGCTTCAGGGTGGAGCCGACTTGCGTTCGGTACAGGCCCTTTTGGGCCATGCTGATATCGGTACCACCCAGATCTATACCCATGTAGAAAATGAGGAGCTGCGGCAGATACACGCTGCTTTACATCCGCGAGGTACTGAAGCCCCGGAGCAAAATACCCGCTCTAGTACTACTAGGAGGTATGACTCATGATGCGTATAAAGACGGTAGTTTTTCTAGTAGTTATGGCGGTGCTTGTGTTTACTGGGTGTAACGACGAGCAAAAGAGGATCCTCAATAGATTGATGGACACCGAAACAGGTCAGTACAGTGGTGAAGAGGTCGATACTCAGCGAGTCGCTGAGCTGGAGGATCATGTAAAACGTTTTTCGGATGAGGTTCAGGAATTGGTTGAAGAGACGGGGCAGCTGGGTATTTACTATAAGATGCTGGCCCTTGAGTATATGGACCAGGAGATGTACGGTCCGGCTCGGGAGTATTTTCTCAAGTCTCTGGAGATATCCCCCAACAACCATTTAGTTCAGTATTATGCTGGCTTATCCAGTGCGCAGACCGCAGGGGCGCAAGAGAATAGAGCCCAGCGCGTGTCCAGAATAGAAGATGCGGCGTATCACTATCAGCGGGCAGTTGAACTGAAAAGCGACTACTATGAGGCTTTGTATGCCCTCTCGGTGCTTTACATCTTTGAACTTGACCGGGCTTTGGAAGCTGAGGAGTATGTGCAGCGAGCGCTTGAAGTACGTCCCGGCAGCCAGAAGACCCGCTTTCTCCTTGCGGCGATTCGGGTTATTCAGAATCGCTATGAAGAGGCAATCGAAATTTACGACCAGATAATAGAAGAGTCTGAAGATGCAACTATACAGCAGCGGGCTCGGGAAAACCGTGAACAGCTTCTGGGGGGAGGGTATAATGGCTGATATCCTTTCCATCGCCATAAGCCTCATTAAGGGTATTAAACCTAGTGACCGCATCTCATTAGGATTCTACATCTCCTCGATAGAGGAGTTTGAACAGACAAGTCTTTTTGAAATGATACAGATGACTACACAAGGGATTTCTCATAACAATCCAGCCAATGTAGAATTAGTTCGCAGAGCACGGAGAATAGCCGAAGATGTTGAGCGTTCCGGAGCACGGGCCGTTAGTTATTGGGACCGTGAATATCCGCCGTTACTGCGTGAAATGGCCGATTCCCCATATATGCTGTATGTCCGAGGTACCCTTCCGAAGCAGGATCGTCCGGCAGTTGCGATTGTGGGAACCCGTCATCCAAGCCCTGCAGGCCGTAAGGCCGCCTTTTCATTGGCGGCGGAACTCGGATTGGCGGGCCTTCCGATTATCTCCGGCTTAGCCACCGGTATTGATGCTGCGGCTCATTGGGGTACCCTCAAAACTCAACAGCAGACTGTGGCGATAATGGGAAATGGAATTGATAGGGTCTATCCCTCAAGTAACCGTGAGCTCGCTGGAAAAATCCTTCAAAATGGAGGGGCAGTGATCAGCGAATATCCTCCTTACACTCCGGCCAGCCGATTCCGTTTTCCGGAACGGAACCGAATTATAAGCGGAATGGCCCGGGCACTGGTAGTTGTGCAGGCCCCTGAAAAATCGGGAGCCCTTATTACTGCCGATCATGCACTTGACCAAAATAAGGAAGTGTATGTGCATTCCGCCGGCACCTACGGTCGGCGAGGAGCCGGCGCATTGCGATTGTCCGATGAGGGTGGCATGTTGATTGTAGATGCAAAAAAGATACTTGATGCGTGGCGGATACCGATGGACGAGCGCCTCGAGGCACTGCAACCGGAGAGTTTCTCCCCAAGCCAACGGCTTGAGGAAGAGCTGGAGGGGCGTCTTCTTAGATTTGACGGCCTATGGTATCGGAGGGTTGGATGAAACTGCAGGAAGTTTTATCAGACTATATCCATTACCTTGAATCGGTTCGAGGGCTTTCGGCTCATAGTATTCGTGCCTACCGAAGCGATCTTACCCGCTTTGAGGGCTTCGTAAACGATCGGGAAAGTGAATGGACGCAGCTGCGACCGGCCGATGTACGAGCCTTTGTGGGCAGTTTGCATCGAGACAACCTGAGCGGAAGTTCGATTAATCGAGCTTTGTCGGCGGTAAAGGGTTTGTATCACTATGCTGTACAATTTGAGATAACCGCGGTCGATCCTTTTGAGCATATTAAAAGCAGTTCTGGTGGGAGGAGACTTCCCCAGGTGCTAAGTGGAACCGAGGTGGACAAACTGCTTGCTCTGCCCGATGATTCATTTAACGGTTCCCGCGATCGAGCTTTGCTGGAACTGCTTTATTCGACCGGTTGTCGAGTTGCAGAGATTTCGGAAATGGACATTTCGGATGTCCAACGGGGAAAAAAATCGATTAGAGTACTTGGAAAAGGAAATAAAGAGCGTTACGTCTATGTAGGACGGCCGGCTCAAGCCGCCTTGTCATACTATCTTGATATGCGCGGGCAGTATGTAAGCCGGAACTCACTTACTGAAACTGGGGCCCTGTTTATTAATTTAAAGGGTACCCGCTTAACTGCACGCGGTATGGCTCTTATTATCAATAAATACATGCAGCGCAGTGGTATTTCAAAGAAGGTCTCACCCCACACCTTCCGTCACAGTTTTGCTACACACCTTCTCGATCAGGGCGCGGATATTCGTATGGTGCAGGAGATGCTCGGGCACTCAAGTGTGTCTACCACGCAAATCTATACGCACGTGGGGTTAGAGAAGCTGAAAAAGGTTTATAGGGAGGCTCATCCACATGGAAAACGATAAGAACTTTCATGGAACAACGATTCTGGCAGTCCGCAAGGGAAATGAAGTAGCCATGGCCGGTGACGGTCAGGTGACCCTGGGAGAGACAGTGATGAAAGGGAACGCGCGCAAAGTGCGGAGTATGTATGACGGTCAAATTTTAACCGGTTTTGCCGGGGCGACCGCCGATGCATTTACCCTGTTTGAGCGATTTGAAGGGAAAGTAAAGGAATATAATGGCGATATTACCCGTGCTGCGGTCGAGTTGGCAAAGGAGTGGCGTACCGACCGAATGCTGCGTAAGCTGGAAGCTATGCTGCTGGTGGCCGATAGGAACAAGACCTTGTTAATATCCGGTACTGGCGATGTGGTTGAACCGGAGCGAGGTGTGATTTCGATCGGCTCCGGCGGAAATTATGCATATGCGGCGGCCCTGGCTTATCTCGATACTGCCGAATTGAGCGCTCGAGAAATAGTTGAACGGGCCATGAAGATTGCCGCCCACATCTGTATTTACACCAACGATCAATTTACCGTGGAGGAACTAAAATGATAGAGTCTTTGTTCTCACTCACACCAAAAGAGATAGTCAAAGCCTTAGATAAATATATTATCGGCCAAGAGAAAGCCAAAAAGTCAGTAGCAATAGCCCTGCGCAACAGAGTAAGAAGGCGTAATCTGCCGGACGACCTGCGGGACGAGGTTGCCCCTAAAAATATTATCATGATTGGTTCAACCGGAGTCGGTAAAACCGAGATCGCCCGCCGCCTTTCAAAACTAAGTGGTGCCCCCTTTATCAAAGTGGAGGCTACCAAATACACAGAAGTAGGGTATGTGGGGCGCGATGTCGAGTCGATGGTGCGGGACCTTATGAGCGTTGCCCTGTCGATGGTAAAAAGCGAAATGGCTGAAGATGTGCGTGAGGAAGCGGATAAACGTGCAGAAGAGTCTGTGCTGGATTTGCTGCTTCCAGGTGTAAAAAAAGGGGGAGCCGGCGGCGATAAAAACGAGAGTACTTCGGCATCCTCGGGGACAGGATCTGCCGATGTGATCTATGTCGGCGACGGTACGGAAACCGGAGCGGAGCGGAGCTCCGACAGCGGGGGAACCACCCGTGAAAAATTTAGAAAAATGCTGCGAGAGGGTAAACTGGACGACAAAATGGTGGAGGTTGAAACCTCCGGGTCCAAGTCACCTTCGATTGAAGTTTTTTCCGGACAGAGCTTTGAAGAAATGAATATGAATTTCGGAAACCTCGGAAGTATCTTTGGAGGGAACAAGAAAAAACGGCGGGTATCGGTTAAAAATGCCCGCGAAATTCTACTGGACCAGGAAATGGATAAGTTGATTGACGACGAGAGTGCCGCTGATGTTGCCCGGGAGAGGGTTGAGCAGATGGGCATCATCTTTATCGACGAAATTGATAAAGTGGCAGTGAAAGAGGGGCGCGGCGGAATGGATGTATCCCGTGAAGGGGTACAGCGAGATATTCTGCCGATTGTGGAAGGCAGTAAAATCAATACTAAATACGGACTAATAGATACCAGCCACATATTGTTTATCGCTGCAGGGGCTTTTCACATGAGCAAGCCTTCGGACCTTATTCCGGAACTGCAGGGGCGTTTTCCCCTGCGGGTGGAACTTGAAGACCTCTCTGATAAGGACTTTTTTCGTATTCTGACCGAACCGGAAAATGCCCTGACTAAACAATACCGCGAACTTTTGAAAACTGAAGGGGTTGAGCTTGATTTCTCCGACGACTCCTTGAAGAGGATAAGTGAGATAGCCGCCGACGTGAATGCGAAAACCGAAAATATTGGTGCCCGTCGGCTGCAGACGATAATGGAGCTCTTGTTAGAGGATATATCTTTCAATGCTCCGGAGCTTGAAGGTCAGAAAATACCGATTACACCGGATTATGTAAATGAAAGGCTGCAGGATATTGTGCAGGATCAGGATCTTTCGCGCTATATTCTGTAAAGCTTTTTTGGGGAGAAGTTACTAAGTGAGTGAGGTGAATGTGTCGAAAATAGAAGTTAGAAAACCCGGGCCTTTCAAAAAATTTCGGTTTTTTGGGAACGTCCGCAGGAAAAGGAGGGCACAGGGTGTTTTTGAACAATAGTTTTGGAAAAACCCTCGATATTCTGCATAGAACAATGGATGCATCAATGCTGCGTCATCAGGTGAGTGCCAACAACATCGCAAATGCCGACACCCCAAACTTCAAGCGAACCACAGTGAACTTTGAGTCTGAATTGAAGCGGGCGCTGGACTCCGAAAAGGTCAACAAACCGAAGGCGTACCTGACGCACCCTAAGCATATTCCCTTTGATGAAGTGCAGAATTACCGAGAAGTAAAACCCCGGCGGGTATTGGACTATCTGTCCCAAACCGATAACAACGGGAACAATGTGAACCTGGAAGAGGAGAGTATGCTGCTCCTGCAAAATCAGCTGCGTTATAATATGTTGACCAGATCTGTTTCTGAGCAATTTAATCGGGTTAATTTGGTTCTGCGGTAATGGAGGTAAGCAATGGGTTTATTCAGTAGTATTAATGTAGCCTCGTCAGGACTGACTGCACAGAGGACTCGACTCGATGTAGTGTCCAATAATATCGCCAATGCCGATACCACACGTACTCCTGATGGGGGGCCGTTCCGCCGTAGTCGAGTTATTTTCCAGCCGCGGGTCAGTCAGCCCTACTGGCGGAGTCCTTTTCAGCCTAAGACTCTGGATAATGGAGTTGGTCAGGGAGTACGAATAGTCGAGGTTGAGAAGGACAGCGATTCAAAGCCGCGAATGGTCTACGATCCGACGCATCCGGATGCAATTAAAACTGGCCCGCAGCAGGGATACGTAGAAATGCCGAATGTAAATGTTGTCGAAGAAATGGTGGACATGATTTCGGCATCCCGTTCTTATGAAGCGAACGTCGCTGTTATTAATGGTGCGAAAACCATGTTTCAGGGCGCACTTAATATTGGAAGATGATTATTCCGAGGGAGGAGTAACTAAATGTCAAATTTGTTTTCAAGCCAGGTGAGCGGTCACATTGTTCCGATGGAACTTACGAACCCTCGGCATATGACCGGAAAACTCACACAGCCGAAGCAGCAAGGCAGTGAAAACCTTGATTTTGGAAAGATGGTGTTTGATAAACTGCAGGAAGCGAATAGTCTTACCCAGGAAAGCACGCAGTTGAGTCAACAATTTATTACCGACCCTGATAGTGTCGATGCACACGATGTGACGATTGCAATGAGCAAGGCAAACTTTGCAGTATCACTGACAAAGTCCGTCGTTGATGGAGCGTTGAAGGCTTACAGGGAGATTTCAAACTTGAGATAAAGTGATGTGATCGTTCTTTTTGGGAGGGGAAATGAACGAATTTTTACAGAAAACAATTACGCAGATTAAAAACCTGTGGGGCAAACTTTCGTTTGTACAAAAGGCTATCCTGTTTACGGTGGTGCTCGTTTCAATAGTTGGGATAGTACTGTTGGTAAACTTCAGCGCCAGCCCGAGCATGGTGCCGCTTATCACAGCACCGATTACCGATCAGGAAAAACTGAACCGCATCTCTGTACGACTCGATGAGGAAGGTGTCCAGCACAGCATCACCGAACAGGGACAGGTGTATGTGGAGGATCGACGTACTGCCCAGCGGATGGTATCGGTATTGATGCGGGAGGATCTTATTCCTCAGGAAGCCAGTCCATGGGATGTGTTTAAGATGGACCGCTGGAGTGTCACGGACTTTGAAAGGAATGTGAACTTACGACAGGCGATTACTCAAAACATTGAACAGCATATTGAATCGCTACAGGATGTAGACTCAGCTCAGGTTACCTTGGTCCTGCCGGAGGATACTCTATTTCAGGAAGACCAAGATCCGGTAACCGCCTCCGTCATTATTACTCCCCGCCCGGGGAGCGATATTATTGAAAATCGGAAGAAAATTGAGGGTATTGAGAAGCTGGTACTGTTCGCAGTTGAAGGCTTGTCGGATAGGAATGTAGTCATTTCCGACCACAACGGCTTGGTGCTGAACGATTTTGAAAATATGGCTGAATTTGATCGGCTTGAACTTTCAAAACGGCAGCTTGATCAAAAAGCCCTGCTTGAAAATAAGTATAAATCTCAGATTTTTAAGGAACTTTCTCAAATTTTCGGGGCTAAACGGGTAAGTGTGCTGAAAGTTGATATGAGCCTCAACTTCAGAAAAGAGACGGTGGAAACCCAGGAACACTTTCCAATTACTACAGTACCGGACAATCCGAATACCCCCTTCAGCGAACGGGAATTTGTGCTTTCTATACCACGCTCCAAAGAGATCGTAAATGAGGAGTTTAAGGGTACCGGCTTTAATCCTGAGGGACCTCCAGGACAGGAAGGACAGACTCCTCCCGCCTATAAGGACCTTGATAACCTGGTTGGGGAGTACAAAAACAGCTCGGAAATTGTGAACGAAGAGGTCAATACCCGAAATATTTACGAGGAGAAAAGTCCCTGGGAGATAGATCGTATATCGGTTGGTGTGGCTATCGATGGAATATGGGAAAAGAAGTATAATGAAAACGGAACGGTCAAGCTAGATGAAGAGGGACGGATAGTCAGAGAGTACATCCCGGTTGACGATGAGCAGCTGGAAAAAGCCCAGACTTTATTAGAGCATGCGGTTGGCTACAATAGAGAGCGGGGTGACTCTATTACGGTACAGCATCTGCGCTTTGACCGAACCAGTCAGTTCGAAGAAGAGGACGAGAAGTTCCGCCGGCAGAAGCGGGTACAGCAGATATTGCTGTATTCAATCCTCGGAATCGTTATTATCATTGTGGCTTTTGTAGTGTTTAGGTTGATTTCGCGGGAAATTGAGCGTCGACGACGCTTGCGCGAAGAGGAGCTTGCACGACAGCACCAGATGGCCCGTGAGGCTGCCCTGCGAAGTGCTGAAGAGGAAGAAGAGGGCATGGAAGTTGGTATGTCGGTTGAAGAGCGCGCCCGAATGGAGATGCAGGAGAACGCCATCAATATGGCCAGGGAACATCCTGAAGATGTTGCACAGCTTATCAGAACCTGGCTGGCGGAGGAGTAAATTATGGCAAAAGCAGCTGGTCAGCAACAAGGAGCCGCCGCCGGTTCCTCTCAGAAGCGAGGCGGGAAGCGGGAACTAAACGGCCGTCAGAAAGCCGCAATTTTCCTGGTAACCCTCGGTTCTGAGATATCATCAGAAATATTTAAACACCTGCGTGAGGACGAAATTGAGACCCTCACCTTTGAGATAGCCCGTCTTGATAATGTTGAGTCGGAAGAACGTGATAAAGTGCTGCAGGAGTTTAAAGAGTTAATGATGGCTCAGGACTTCATAACCTCCGGCGGTATTGATTATGCCCGTGAGTTGTTGGAGAAGTCCCTAGGCAGTCAGAAAGCTGTCGATATTATCAATCGATTAACCAGTAGTCTGCAGGTACGGCCCTTCGATTTCGTACGACGCACCGACCCTGCACACCTGCTGAACTTCATTCAACAGGAGCATCCCCAGACTATTGCTCTTATTCTTGCCTATTTGGAGCCCCAGAAAGCCTCCAATATCCTGGGCAGTCTGCCCCATGAAGTGCAGTCTGACGTTGCCCGGCGCATTGCCACTATGGACCGCACCAGCCCGGAAGTGCTGCGTGAGGTGGAGCGGGTGTTGGAGAAAAAGCTCTCCACCCTTTCTAATGAAGACTTTACCGCTGCAGGTGGTGTTGAAAATATTGTCGAGATTCTTAACTTGGTCGACAGGACAACCGAAAAAACCATTATTGAGTCCCTCGAGGAAGAAGACGCCGAACTGGCCGAAGAGATTAAGAAGCGTATGTTCGTATTCGAGGATATTGTGCTGCTTGATAACCAGGCGATCCAGAAGGTACTGCGCGAGGTTGATACAAACGATCTGGCCAAAGCTCTGCGAGGGGTGGAAGCTGAAGTGCAGGATAAGATCTTTCGTAATATGTCTAAACGCGCCGCAGCTCTGCTGAAAGAGGAAATGGAATATATGGGTCCGATACGACTGAAAGATGTAGAAGAGGTTCAGCAGAAAATTGTGGCCTCCATACGCAAGCTGGAAGAGCAGGGCGAGATTGTGGTTGCCCGCGGCGGCGAAGATGAGATGGTAATATAGAGTTTTGTGGTCAGATAGGGGAGGTTGCCCATGGCTAAAAATGTGTTTCGTGCTCAGGAAGTAACCCACACTGGAAAATGGGTAGAACTTGAAACTCCGTTTGAAGAAGAGGCTGCTGAAGTTGAAATTGAATCGGTAGAGGAGTACTCAGGCCCGACTGCCGATGACCTGAAGCGTGAAGCTGAAGCCTTCAAGCGCAACTGGGAGAGTGAAAAACAGAAGATGCTCGATGAGGCTAAAGCGGAGGCGGAAAAAATAGTCAAGGAAGCCGAACAGCACGCGTTTGAAGAGGTTCAGAAAAAAACCGAAGATGTCCGGCGCGAGAAACAGAATGCCGAGGAAGAAGCCGAAAGGGTAAAACAGGAGGCCCAGCAAGAGGCCTATCAGTTGCGCCAGGATGCGGAAAATGAAGTTGAGAAAATCCGCCGAGATGCCTATAACGAGGGGTACCAGGCCGGTCATGAGGAGGGTTTTGCCTCGGGAAAACCGGAGGTTGAACGCCTGGTTGAGCAGTTGCATCATATCATAGATAAGACGCTGGATAAGCGTTCTGAAATTATCGAGGAATCTGAAACACAGTTAGTGAACCTTGTGCTGATGATCACTAAGAAGGTGGTGAAAGTCATCTCTGAAAATCAGAAAAATGTAGTTATAAACAATGTAATTCAGGCATTGCGTAAGCTTAAAAGTCGGGGAGAGGTTCTCATTAAGGTGAATCTTGAAGATGTAGAGCTTACTACCGAGCACGTGAAAGACTTCATGCGGATGGTCGATAATGTACAGTCGGTAACTGTGGTGGAGGATTCAACTGTGGATAAGGGCGGCTGTATTATAGAAACAGATTTTGGAGAAATTGATGCCCGAATTTCCTCGCAGCTGCAGGAAATTGAAGAGAAAATCATAGAGCTCGCGCCGATACGATCCAAGGGAGAATAGTAGACTGAGCAGCGAAGAACATACCTTGGGAGGGGAATATGTTTGAAAAGTACAGTGACGTGGTTGCGCAGATGGACCCTATTAAATACACCGGAACGGTAAAGCAGGTAAAGGGTCTGCTAATTGAAAGCCATGGTCCGCAGGTAGTAGTCGGAGAGAGCTGCCAAATTGTTATCTCAGGTGAAAATAGAACTGTTGGGGCCGAAGTAATAGGCTTCAATGGAACCAGTGTTCAAATGATGGCCTTTGACCAGATGGATGGGATTGAACCGGGTTGCCAGGTGATTGCCATGGGAGAGCCCCTTACCGTCCCGGTTTCCGACCAATTAAAAGGGCGTGTGCTCAATGCAATGGGCAAACCAATTGACGGGAAGGGCTCAATTGGATCTGCAGTTGGAGCTTCCACCACCAATACCCCTCCGAATGTGTTGTTCCGGAAAACCATTGAAGACAGAATGATTACTGGAGTACGTTCAATTGATGCAATGACCCCGGTTGGAAAAGGTCAGCGTATTGGCATTTTTTCCGGGAGTGGGGTAGGGAAATCTACGCTTCTGGGAATGACCGCCCGCAATACGGCTGCAGATGTAAATGTAATAGCTCTGATTGGTGAACGTGGCCGGGAGGTACGGGAGTTTATCGAACAGGATCTTGGTGAGGAAGGACTCAAGCGGTCGGTATTGGTTGTTTCCACTAGTGATACCAGTCCCTTGGCTCGTGTGCGCGGTGCCTTTGTCGCAACTGCCATAGCGGAGTACTTTCGTGACCAGGGACAGGATGTAATGCTGTTGTTTGATTCGATTACCCGTTTTGCCCGGGCTCAACGTGAGATTGGCTTGACATTAGGCGAACCCCCGGCAACCCGCGGCTATACTCCATCTGTGTTCTCAATCCTGCCGAAGCTGCTGGAGCGTTGTGGAAATTCAGAGAAGGGGACCATTACCGGATTTTATACGATTTTGGTTGAAGGGGATGATATGGATGAACCGGTTTCCGATACGGTACGAGGTATCTTAGACGGGCATATCGTATTAAGTCGAAAGCTGGCTCAGGCGTATCACTATCCTGCCATAGATATACTCGCATCTCTCTCTCGCTTGGGCAGAAAAGTTACTGGACGGGAGGAGCAGGATGCGGCAGGGAGAGTCCGGCGGCTGTTGGCTACTTATACCGACTCTGAAGACCTTATAAATGTCGGGGCTTATGCCGAAGGTAGTAATAGTGAAATAGATGAGGCAATCGAAAAAATTGACGATATCTGGGACTTCCTTGGTCAGGATATTGAAGAAAAAGCTCATTTAAGAGATACGGTTCAGCGATTAGCACAAATCTCAGGGGTTGAAGTGCCGCTACCGGAGGAAGAAGATGCGGAAGTTTCAGTTTAATCTAGAAAAGATACTCGAATTGAGAAAGTATGATGAACAGCAGTGGGAGATAAAGCTGGGACAGGTAACTGGTCGCTGCAATGGCTTGCATAAAAAAATTGAAGAGCGCCGGTCGAGTCGGAAACGCACCTTCAATCAGCGGCACCTTGATACTGGTGATATGAGAATGTTCATGTATGTAGAAAACTATACACGACGTATGGATCAAGAGATTACCGAACTCCGAGCAGAGCTTGAGCAGGCCGAAAAAGAGCGAAAGGACGTTCAGGAGAAATTCTTGGAGGTTTCAAAAAAACGTAAAATTTTAGATAAGCTGAAAGAGAGAAAACAGCAGATGTATTATAAGCAGCAGGAAAAGCAGGAGCAGAAAGTACTCGATGAGATTAGTACCGCTCGGTATGCACGTAAGCTGGAGGATGTCGGATGAAAATAGGTTTACCGCACACTAGGAGGCGATTGTGGCTGGAGGAATGAAGTTGTTTTCACGTATCCTGATGTTGTTGCTGCTTATAACTGTACTTTTGGTTGGAGGACTGCTCTGGTTTGATTATCTAGGCTTGATGAACGTGAAACAGATCTTCGCCCCGGCAAGCCAATTGGTCGGAATTTCAGCACCTGAGAAACTCGAAAATGATGAGGATGCCCTGTTACTGGAGAGAGAGCGTCTGCTGAAGCGAGAAGAAGCGGTTAAGCTTCAGCAGGAGGCTCTTGAATCACGGTCCGGAGAAATTGCCGAAATGGAGGCTGAGGTCCAGCAAAAGTTGGAATTATTGGAAGAAAAAGAGAAAGCCTTGGCTGAACAGGAAAAATCATTTAACGAAAGACTAAAACAGTACGAAAATAGAAGAGCGAACCTTAGGCAGTCAGCTGAATATTTTGCCGGTATGCCACCGCAGCAAGCGGTGGATAGACTGCTTGAGATGGAAGATCAGGATATAATTGATATTCTGAGAACTTCTGAAAGGTTAGCCCAGGAACGAGGAGAGGGGTCATTAGTTGCATATTGGCTTTCCCTCATGCCGTCGGATCGGGCTGCCCAACTCAGCAGGAAAATGCTGAAAAAACCTGAAGGATAGGTGAAAGCAGTGATAAATGCTTTAATGGCCGACATTCAAGCTCCCGGTTCTCCTGGCGGTTCACACCCGGCCTCGGATTACCGTCATACGGAGTTTTCGTCATCCTCGGCACGCTCTTCTTTTGCTTCTTATCTGGAGCAAATCTCACAGGAAAGCTCCTTTTCGACTGCAGAGGGCCCGCTAGAAACCAATGCACGCATAAATTTGACACGGCAGGATGAGTTTGCCATGCGTGAAGCCCAGCAGCAGCGGGAAGCGGCTTTACGGAGTTCTGCAGAACAGAATGCGACGGAGGAACACCATAGGCGTCAAGCTGATGCGCAGGCTGCCTCGGAAAGCAGGCGCGCCTTTTCAGAAGAAAAAAGGGGCTCCCGGGCGGAATCCCGAGACAGCTCAGAGCCCGCCGGGTCTTCCACTGAAAAAAAAGGCGATGTGGTTGAAGATCGCACCCGGACAGACGCACAAAATGAAAATTCAGAAAATGAAAATTTACAAAATGAAAGGGCAGCAGTAAATACGGAAAAAATCGAAGACGGGAAATCTGACTCTAATAAAGATTCTTCGGCCGCCGGTGAAAAAGTCGCTTCTGCACATCAATCATCGGAACATCAATCATCGGAACATCAGACTGGAGAAACAGTAAAGGTAGATACGACAAAGATTGACAAGGACACCCAGGAAGCGGCCGCCCAGGCTTCGATGGAAAAAAGAATAAAGGCTGAAGAAGAGGGCAAAACCGAAAAGCTTGCCCAGTCGGAGCAGAGACGGTCTGCGGCTGAACAGAATAAGGCTGCCCAGAAGGCTATGCTTAAAGATGTTCAGTTGAGTACGGAGGCAGCCGCCCGAAGGGCTAAGGACAAAGACTCCTCCGGAGAAAATGAGCTGCAGTCGGCGGCAGCTGCCGCCGAGGGATCTCAGGGCCTTGAAGCCGCCGAAAAACGTACAAGTGCTGCAGAATCAGAGGGTGCTGCAAAAAAACTCTCTTTGCAGTCACAGGCTTCACAGCCACGGGGTGATGAAAAACGCGAGGACCGAGGGACAAATGGCTCGAACAGCCGTCGTACCGGAGAGAGTGAGGGAAGACCGAAGCTGACGGTAATTGATAAGCGTGGAGCATCTGCCCGCAACAACAGCGGCAATTCCGGGGGCAATTCCGGTGGCTCCGAGAGCCGGCAGCAGAGTTCTGAATTCAAGCTGTTCAGTTCGGGAAACGAGAGCAGCAGCACCGGCAAGGGAAGCAGTAATGAAAATGGTGACTCCATACAGGTTATGCAGGTTAATCTGCGAGGAGATACCGGACAGTCCGCCTCAGCAGCGTCTACAAAGAACTTCGGCAGCAGTATCCGCAACGAGTTGATGCAACAGCTTCAGGATCATCTAAACAAGGATATTGTCAAGCGCAGCTCAATTTTGCTTCGGGAGAATGGGTCTGGAGAAATTAAGTTGGATTTGAAACCGGATAATCTCGGCCAAGTAAGAATCCGAATCACAATGGAGAATAATAATATAGCCGGGAAGATTTTTGTCGAGAATAGTAATGTAAAGGAAGCCTTCGATCAAAATATGCAGCAGTTGTATCGGGCTTTCAAAGAGCATGGCTTTGAAAATGCAGCTTTGAATGTCTCGGTTGGGGATCAGGGGAGTGAACAACATGAGCGTGGTTGGTCCCATGGGCCGCAGTTGTCGCCCGCTTTACAGGTACGGGCCCTTGATGAGCAAGGTTTACCGGCAAGGGACAGCAGTGGTGAGCTGCGGTTAATCGACGTGATGGCGTAAATAAGGAGCTATAGATGGATTTTACATCAGTTTTATCCGGTTCGGAAAGAAGCAAAGTAGAGATGCAGGTAGAGGAAACCAACAAAAGCCTAAAACAGGGAGAGGGATTGAGCCAGGAGCTGGGAAAAGACGATTTTCTTCAGCTGTTGATCACCCAGCTGCAGCATCAGGATCCTACTAAACCGATGGATGACAAGCAGTTTATCGCGCAGATGGCTCAATTTTCGTCACTTGAGCAGATGACTAATTTGGGGCAAGAGTTTTCTAAGATAAGTGGAATTGTGAATCGTGGAAATGCGTTGAACCTGCTCGATAAGCAGGTTGAAATCCTGGACGGCAAACAGCGAGTGTATGGCAGAGTTGAGGCGGTGTCCGGGACAGAGAACCCACAGGTAAAAGTAAATGGTCGCTATTACGATTATTCGGTAGTTGAAACAGTGAATACCAAGGAGGCAGCAGAATGATGCGTTCTCTCTATGCCGGTGTATCCGGTCTACAAAATCACCAAACACGTATGGATGTGATTGGTAATAATATATCGAATGTAAACACCACCGGCTTTAAGAAAGGCCGGGTAGAGTTTCAGGATATGCTGTCTCAAACCATGTCGGGGGCAGCCCGTCCGACCGATGAAGTCGGAGGTGTGGACCCCAAACAGGTAGGGCTGGGGATGAATATTGCATCTATCGATACCATTCATACTCAGGGCTCAATGAAGACTACCGGTGTAATGAGTGATGTAGCTGTACAGGGGGATGGATTTTTCGTGATGCGGGCTGGGAATAAGCAGTTCCATACCCGTGCAGGCTCCTTTGGCTTAGATGAAAACGGTACCCTGGTGAATCCTGCCAACGGTATGCGGGTCCAGGGATGGAACGCGGAAACTATTGACGGGGAAAACTATATAAATACCGCTGCGGATGTTGAAGATCTGGTAATTCCGGTAGGAAGTAAAGATCCGGCCGGAGCCACTACTGAGGTCGAACTGGCCTCCAACCTGGACAAGCGTACCCCGCTGATCCCGGCCGATGGAACCGCCGGTGAAGCCCGCGAAGGTACCTGGAGCATCGATAAAACCATTTATGATACTTTTGGAAACACCCATACCCTGAGAGTTAACTATACCCGGGTGCCGGGAACCCAGAATCAGTGGCAGGGAGAGGTTATTATAGACCCCGACTCGGAAACTCCCACCAATACTCTGACGGATGTGGGGGCTGAAAATAACGATACCAATACTTTTATTGTTGAATTTGACAACCTGGGCACGATTCAATCGGTGACCGACGCACAGGGCGATGTAGTTGAAGAGGGTGAACTGCAGGTAAACGTAGGCTTTGATGTACTGGAGGCAGCCGATGAGGAGGGTGAGCAGGTGCGGCAGAACTTTCAGCTGACCCTTGGTGAGATCGGCAGCGTGGTCGACAGTATGACTCAGTTTGCCGAGAAAAGTTCTACTAAGGCCTTTCGTCAAAACGGGTATCCGATGGGGTATCTTGAAAACTACAAGATCGATCAGTCTGGAATCATCACGGGTGTATACTCCAATGGCACCAACCGGATGTTGGGTCAAATCGCACTTTCAAGTTTTACCAACCCCGGCGGCCTTGAAAAAGCAGGTGAAAACACCTACGTTGTATCGAACAACTCCGGCGAAGCACGAATAGGTGAATCGGGAGTTGCCGGCAAGGGAAAGGTAATCGCCGGTGCTCTGGAAATGAGTAATGTGGATTTGGCTGAACAGTTTACCGATATGATTGTGACCCAAAGAGGTTTTCAAGCCAATTCGAAGAGCATCACCACCTCAGATCAGATGCTCCAAGAACTACTTACATTGAAAAGGTAGTTAATATAAAATGAGGGAGAGCAGGATAGTAGTTAAATGATTAAGGTTACCCAGTTAAATGGGCGGGTGTATTATATAAATCCGCACCAAATTGAGCATATTGAATTAAACCCCGATACTACACTTGTGATGCTCTCCGGAAAGCGACTGGTAGTGAAGGAGGACTATCAGTCGATTTTTGATAGTATAATCGAATACAGACGGCTGATAGGCGCCTTTAAGAACGAGGAGTAAAGAATGGATATTTCCACCTTAGCAGGACTTGGACTCGGATTTACGATGATCCTGATGTCGATGGTACTCGGCGGAAGTGGTTTAGGCGTATATATCAATGTCCCTTCTGTACTGATGGTAATCGGCGGCTCTTTTGGGGCGCTCATGGTAGCCAATCCGCTTGCGCGGGTATTGGGCATTGTGCGTTATTTTAATATTGTGCTGCGGGTTCCCAATTATGAGCTGGAGCGTACTATTACCACTTTGGTAAATTTTTCCGAACGAGCTCGTCGTGAAGGACTGCTGGCACTTGAAGATGATGTAGAAGAGGTTCAGGACGATTTTCTGAAGAACGGCATCCAGCTGGTTGTTGATGGTACCGATCCGGAAATCATTAAAACGGTTCTGTTCAATGATCTCGATCAGTTGTCAGCTCGGCATGACACCGGGATAAAGATTTTTGACGACTGGGGAAAATTAGCCCCGGCTTTCGGAATGATAGGAACTTTGGCGGGGCTGATTGCAATGTTGGCCAACCTGGACGATCCCGATGCAATTGGTTCTGGTATGGCCTTAGCTCTGATAACCACTATGTACGGTTCGATTTTTGCAAATTTGGTGCTTATCCCGATTAAGAGTAAGTTGGAAGATCGGCATAAAGAGGAGCAGCTGCTGCGGGAGATAATGATCGAGGGGATACTCTCGATACAAGCGGGAGATAACCCGAATATTCTTAAATATAAGCTGGTATCCTTCCTCGATCCAAATCGAAGAAGAGAGATGCTGGAAGTATTGATGGGTGAGTAATGGCTGAACGACGAAGACGGAAAAAATGTCCCCCCGAGGGAGCGCCGGAGTGGATGACCACCTACGGCGACATGGTAACTCTGCTGCTTACCTTCTTCGTAATGATGTATACAACCGCCACGATAGATGGAGCTAAAATCCAACTGATCCTGGCAGCTTTTAATGGATTGGGCTTGCGTTCCGGGGGTACAACCTTACAGGCAACCGGTCAGCTTGCGGATATGGGAAATACGGTTATGTCCTTGCCCTCAGCCCAGAAGGGCAGGGCTTTGGATGAGGCACGAAAAAAAGCGGTAAGCATGTTTCAGCCGGAGATCAAAACCAAGAAGGTTCAGGTGAAAGAGGATGAACGCGGCCTGGTCATCAGTTTAGCGGCGGATGCTTTTTTTGAACCTGCAAGTGCAGATGTGAGGATAGAGGAGAGTCGGGATGTACTTGAGCGGGTTTCTAACTTGCTTATATCGATGGAGGACTATAAGTTCCGAATTGAGGGACATACCGATTCGACACCAACCGATCCACAGGCGGAATGGCGTACCAACTGGGAGCTATCTACCGCCCGGGCTACAAACGTACTCCACTATTTAGTGGATTTTGGTGTAACTGAAGACAATTTCCAAGTGGCCGGTTTTGCCGACACGGTTCCTATTGCCTCCGAGGAGACGGAAGAGGGACGTTCTTATAATCGACGGGTGGATATTATTGTGCTGTCGGAAGGGCATTTATAGTTTGCAATAAACTGATTCTTTTGATAGAATTTTACTGATACTACAGGAGCTGAGTATGGGAGATGAAGAGGTCTTTTCGGAAGAAGAGGTTGCCGGGGGAGCAGCAGAAGAAGAAGCGGGTGGAAGTCGAAGATTAATACCCGCATTTGTACTTAAAATACTCAAATGGGTTGCCCTGGGATTGGCGGCAATTATTTTTATCGTAACGGTAGTGGTAATTACTGTGAGCCTCATGAATCAAGGCCCCCAAAGCGCAGCATATCCGTCTGCTTCCGAAGAGTATCAAGGTTCTGTGGAAATCCTCTCATGGTATGATATTCCGGAAATACGGACACGAACTTCCGATGAGAATCCGTATACGGTCATAGTCGATCCGAAATTGGGATACGAAAGTGAAAGCAAGAAGATCCAAACTGAGTTAATTGCACGGCGGGAGCAAATTATTGATATGATGCGCCGCTATTTTTCAAGACGAACTGCAAATGAGTTAGCTCCGCAGTATGAGGATGAGATTAAGGCTGAGCTTGAAGAACAAATCAACCGTATAATGAACAGCAAAGGGATCGAGGATATAGTGTTTCTGCAGTTCAACGTGGTAGAGTTTTAGTAGAGAAAGAGGGTGAGGATGAGAACGGTATGAATGAAGTTTTGTCGCAGGATGAAATAGATCAACTACTCACGGCAATATCCACCGGTGAAATAGAGAGCGAAGCATCAGCTCCGGCTGCCCAGGATCAGCGAAAGATCAAGATCTATGATTTTAAACGTCCCGACAAATTCTCTAAAGAACAGATTCGAACCGTCTCAATCATGCACGAAACTTTTGCACGGCTTACAACAACCGCCCTTTCCGCTCAGCTGCGAAGCATGGTTCATGTGCATGTGGCTTCGGTAGATCAGTTAACCTATGAAGAGTTTATCCGTTCGATACCGAATCCGACCACCCTGGGGATAATAAATATGGATCCTCTCAAGGGTTCAGCCATTTTGGAAATAGATCCTGCCATTACCTTTTCCGTTATTGATCGCCTGTTCGGTGGTCAGGGAGAGGGTACTAAGGTCAACCGCGACCTGACCGATATCGAGCAATCGGTAATGGAAGGAATTATTGTCCGGATATTGGGAAATTTGCGAGAAGCCTGGAGTCAGGTAATAGACTTACGTCCACGTCTGGGACAGATCGAAACTAATCCGCAGTTTGCGCAAATTGTACCGCCGACGGAGATGGTAGTGCTGGTTACATTGGAAACGAAGGTTGGGGAAGTTGAGGGAATGATGAACTTCTGTATTCCTTACCTGACTATCGAACCAATTATCTCCAAGCTATCGGCACAGTATATGTACTCGTCGGTACGGAGCGGAGCGACAACTGAGAACCTCAATATATTGAAAGATCGGCTTTCTAACATTGAGGTTTCGGTGGTTGCAGAGGTAGGAAGCATGCAGCTTACAGTGCGGGATGTGCTTGCCCTGCGGCAGGGAGATGTGATTCGGTTTCCGAATGTACAAACCAAGGATGCGATGACAATGAAAATAGGCAACCGCAAAAAGTTTCTCTGTCGGCCTGGAATAATGGCAAATAAGATAGCGGTGCAGATAACCGAAAAACTAGAAGATATTACTAAAGACGAGTTTGAAGAGCTCGTAGCGGAAGAAGGAGAAGAGTAATGAGTGATGGTTCTCTCTCTCAAGATGAAATTGATGCTTTATTACAGGGAAGCAGCATGGATTTAGGCGGTCAGGACGCTTCCTCATCCGGAGGGGGTGGAAATGCCGGGCTTTCGGAACAGGAAAAGCAGCAGTTTGCCCAAATTCTAGGCCAGATTGTGCAGTCCCAGGGCTCCAACCTCTCAGGTATGATTGGTGAAACAGTAACTTTGCGCACACCATCTATTGAACTTGTTGCGGGCGATAGTGCCGGTCAAGGCCTGCCCGATAATATGGTCGAGATACAGATAGATTTTTCAGAGGGACTAAGCGGTTTTCATTCATATTTACTGCCGAATGAAGCTTCTACCACCATTGCCGGTAAAATGATGGGACAGACCGAGGTGGAATTGAACGAGGCTGCCTTGTCAGCATTAGAAGAGGCCGGGAATACCTTGGCCGGCTCGGCAGCCACCAGTATCGGCGATGTGATCGGTACAACCGTAATGACCTCGCCGGGCAGCACTAAAACTGTGTCTAATGCAGATATCCAGGGCCCGAGTGGACAGGCGGTCAAAGCGACCTATTCTCTTAAGATAGATGACGAAGAGGAAACCAATCTGGTAGAACTGTTTGATCTATCGGTAGTCAAGTCAATCCTTCAGGCAGGCACCGGAGGCCAGCAAACGGCCCCACAGGCTCAGCCCCAACAAGCCGGACAGCAGATGATGCAGCAGCCGGCAATGGGGAATCAGCAGATGGGAGGCGGCCAGATGTGGGGCGGCCAAGCACCCTTCGGTGGGCAGTCTGCAGCCGGTACCCAGGGTATGGGCGGAGGCGGCGCAAATGTTCAGGCCGTTCAATTTCCTAATCTGAACCCCCAGTCTGCAGGGTCGGAGCAAGGAAATATTGGCTTGTTGATGGATGTATATATGGAGATGACGGTAGAACTGGGAAGAACCCGTCGTCTTATTAAAGATATTTTAGGAATGGGCGAGGGTACCATCATCGAGCTGGATAAACTGGCCGGCGAACCTGTTGATATCCTTGTAAACCATAAACTTATTGCCCGAGGAGAGGTAGTGGTTATTGATGAAAACTTCGGAGTGCGTGTTACCGAGATCGTATCTCCGATGGACAGGGTTGAAGGTATGACATAATCTTCGGCCTGAGCATATAACATCTATTAACGGCGAGCGATGCAGATAATTGGGAGGGGGACGTGAAACACGTATTTATTATCATCGCCTTGTCCGGAGTGTTGTTTCTTTGTGGGTTACCCGTGTGGTCACAGACCGCTGCGGGATCAGAAAATGGCACATCCGAACAAAGTGCCGCAGAAGAACAAGGTGCGACTCAAAGCACGACTAGTGATGCTGCGGATCAGGAAAACACCGACACGGCACGGCCGTCGGCGGTGAATGAAGAAGAACTTTCGATATTAGACACACAATCACCACAAGTAGAGCTTGAGGAGGGCCTCAATACTTTCACTGTGTGGGACTTTTTACGCATGGTGCTGGTTTTAGGCGGTGTTATTGCCGCTATCTATGGGGTCTTTTTTCTGCTGAAGCGGGTGGGGAACCCGCGGGCCCAGCCGGACAGTCTGATCAATGTACTTTCAACTCAGAATTTGCAGGGGAATCGTTCCCTGCATCTGGTTGAAGTCGGGAATGAGGTCTTTCTAGTTGGATCAGCTGAAGGCGGGGTTCAATTGGTTTCACGGATCGAGGAAAGTGAGACCTTGGATGCCATCCATCTGTACCGGTCGCAACTTAGTGCCGGAACTCAAACGTTTCAGAATACCCTAAAGGGCATATTCTCAAAGACATCGGCCGCTCATGAACATGAATCCGGAGCAGCCGCTGGAGCTGGTAGTTCGCAAAGCACGCAGAGTAACAGTATGAACGGCAGTGCACTCTTCCTGCAGCAGCAGCGTGAACGCTTGAAGAACCTGTGATGCGGGGGTGGAGAATGAACAAGCGTATCTTGCTGTTAATTATTATTTTAGTGCTACAACTATCGGCTGTAGGATCCGTCTTTGGACAGGAGGCGGTAGCTGAGACCGATCAAGGTTTGAACATACCCTTTATCGATATCACTGTTCAGGAGCCGCAGAATAATCAAGAGGTGGCCCTCAGTTTACAGATCCTTCTGCTGCTGGCAGTCATCACCCTCTCCCCATCGATTCTCATTCTCACAACGAGTTTTCTGCGTATTGCAATAGTGCTGGATTTTATTCGCCGCTCCCTTTCTTTGCAGCAAGTTCCGCCGAACCAAGTGCTGATGGGAATTGCCTTATTTATGACGCTTTTTATAATGTGGCCCACCTTTGATGAGGTGTATCAAAGCTCATTTAAGCCTTTTGCCGAGGGAGAAATTGGAATAGAGGAGATGTACGACGAAGGTATTTCTCCTATGCGGATTTTTATGTACCGCCAGATGAATGATGATCACGAGATGATTCAACTGTTTATGCGGATGCGTGGCCTGCCTAAGCCACAGAATTTTTCGGAGGTTCCCACCTATGTCCTTATCCCAGCCTACATACTGCATGAGCTGACGGTTGCCTTCAAAATCGGAATTCTTTTATTTATACCATTTATTGTGATTGATATGGTGGTAGCCTCGACCTTGATGTCCATGGGAATGATCATGCTGCCGCCTATTATGATCTCCCTTCCCTTTAAGATAATTTTGTTTGTACTGGTTGACGGCTGGGGCTTAATTACTCAGCAGCTTATACAGAGCTTTAGTTAGATGGAAATGCAAAGAATGAAGGAATAAAGGAGGAGTATATGAGTATAGGAATGGCTGCCAACATTATGCAGAGCGGCGTATTTCAGGTTTTGCTTGTTGCAGCTCCCATGCTAATCATTGCTGTTACAGTTGGTTTGGTGATATCTATATTTCAAGCAACCACCAGTATTCAGGAGCAGACCCTCACCTTTGTACCCAAGATTATTGCAATTTTGGGGAGTGTGGCCTTTTTCGGTCCCTGGATGCTGTCATCAATGCAGCAGTTTACCCTGAGACTTCTTGGGCTTATCTCACAGATGGGGGGCTAAACAGAGGTGGATATAGACCTAATGGCGCAAAACTTCCAGCTTTTACTCATTATTTTCACGCGGATTTTCGCCATGCTCAGTATTGCGCCCTTGCTCTCCTCCCAGGCAATTCCCGGTGTCGCCCGGGTGGCTTTGGGACTGTTTGCGGCGATAATGGTTTTCCCCTGGGTTTTTGAGGCGGGGTATCCCATGCCGGGGACCGGTGTGCAATACATGTTTCTGCTAATCGGAGAAGCCTTAATCGGTATTAGCCTTGGGTTCAGTCTTACGGTCATTTATGCCGCCTTTTTAGTTGCCGGTCAGTATTTTTCGTTCCAAATGGGCTTTGGAGCCTCTCAAGTATACGACCCGATGGCCCAGGTACAGATTCCTCTGATGGGACAATTTCTGAATATTATTGCAATGTTTGTTTTTATCATTACCAATGGTTTTCAAAAGTTGTTTCTGGTCGGTATTTTGCGCTCTTTTCAGGTTATGCGGGCTGTGGATATTATCAGTAGTCGAGATGAACTTATAACTTTGATGCTCAGCAGTCTTACAGAACTCTTCAGGCAGGCGCTTATAATCTCTTTTCCAATTCTGGGCACTCTGATGTTAGTATCAGTTGCAATGGGACTACTGGCCAAGGCTGCACCTCAGATGAACCTGCTTATGCTGGGCTTTCCCCTGAAGATTGGGATTGCATTTTTGATGATAACTATCACCATGCCTCTGTTGATGGAGGCGTTTGCCCGGATAATCGATGCCAGCTTTCTGGAAATAATGCGATATCTGGCAGATGTAGAACGGGGAGGGACGGTATGAGCAGCTGGTATGTTGCGGAAGAGTATTACCGCTTCCTCACTACAAGTGGCGAATCCCGGTTCAACATTCACCTGCAGTGGTTTGCCGCTGAAGATGAAGGCCGGACTGAGGAACCGACTGAACAGAAAATCAGAAAGGCCCGGGAAGATGGAAAGGTGGCCAAGAGCTCGGAGTTTACCTCCTCCCTGGTGCTGCTGTTTCCGATCATTGGAATCGGTATAATGGCACCGCGAATGTTAGCTACCATGGAGGAGATGCTTGCCTATTTTCTGGAGCTTTCCACGCAGCTTGATGTATCGAGGGAAGCACAAATTGTACCGGCCTTTTTCAGTTATTATGCACAGCTGGTTGCCCCTCCGGCGCTGATTGCTTTTGCAGCTGCTCTGCTGGCGAACCTGCTGCAAGTGGGGTTTTTATTCAGTACAAAACCAATTACACCCGATTTTAGTAAAATTGTACCGAACTTTCCCCGATTTCTGCAAAAGTCATTTTTTTCCGGCGAGGCCTTGTTTAATTTCTCAAAATCGATTTTCAAGGTAATCATAATAGCTATAATCGCTTACATAAACATACGAATGGAATTGGACTTAATTATTCAGTTTGTGAATGCGCCTTATCAGTATTCATTTATTAATCTAGCCGGAATAGCCTTTCGAATACTAGTCGAGGCAGCGATAGCACTGCTCCTGTTGTCATTGCCTGATTACCTGTTTCAAAAGAAACAGCATCGAGAGTCAATAAAAATGACCAAGCAGGAAGTGAAAGAGGAACGTAAAACCATGGAAGGTGATCCGCTGGTGCGAAGTCGTTTGCGTGAGAGAATGAGGGATATGCTGAATCAAAACATGATGCAGAATGTCCCCGAAGCGGATGTAGTGGTAACCAACCCGACGCACTTTGCCATTGGACTTGAATGGAAGCAAGAGCGCATGAATGCCCCTGTTGTAATTGCAAAGGGACAGGACAATATAGCACAAAGAATCAAAGAAATAGCCCGGGAAAACGAGGTGCCGATTATTGAGAATAAACCCTTAGCCCGCGCCCTCTACAGTGAGGTGGAAATCGGAGATGAAATTCCGGAACAGTACTATGAGGTTATGGCAATCGTACTGTCGGAGGTATATCGAATGAAAGCACAGGAGCAGGTATCGTAAGTGAAGTATTGTATACAGACTCAAGGAGATTATTATGGCTGATCTTTCCGGCACATTACGGGGTTCGCTGCTGAACGGAAGAAGCGATATCATGGTAGCAGTTGGTGTAATTGCAGTAATTGCTATGCTGATTATACCCCTGCCGGCCTTTATGCTGGATTTACTGATGGCCTCAAACCTGGTATTCAGTTTACTGGTGATATTGATTGTACTCTACACCCGTCGGGCGTTGGAGTTCTCTGTGTTTCCGACTCTCCTTCTGCTCTCAACAGTCTTTGGATTAGCGTTAAATGTAAGCTCGACCCGTCTGATTCTTTCTCAGGGCAGTGAGTTTGACGGTAAGATCGTAAAGGCTTTTGCTACCTTTGTGGTTGGTACTTCGGGAACCGAGGGCTTGGTGATTGGTTTTATTATATTCGTCATTTTGATTTCGGTACAGTTTATTGTTATTACCAAAGGCGCAACCCGCGTTGCCGAGGTAGCCGCACGGTTTACCCTGGATGCACTGCCGGGAAAACAGATGGCTATTGAAGCTGCCTATAACTCCGGTTCATTGACTGAAGAAGTTGCAACTCGTCAGAAAAATGATCTGCAGCGTGAGGTTGATTTCTATGGTGCAATGGATGGTGCTTCGAAGTTTGTTTCCGGAAATGTGAAGGTTGGAATGCTGATCACTGCCATTAACATAGTCGGCGGTTTGATTGTCGGGACTACAATTCACGGTGAATCAATTGGATTGGCTGCCAATACCTATGTCTCATTAACTGTCGGTGATGGTCTGGTTACCCAGTTTCCAGCTCTGTTTATTTCTACCGCCACCGGTCTAATAGTTACCAGGGCTATTTCTGATGGAACCTTTGGCTCGGACGTTTCAGAGCAGTTTAGTCAGCACTCGCGGGTCTATTGGATTGCGGCAATCTTTCTATTGTTCCTTTCATTTTTACCTGGCTTTCCTTCCTTAGTTCTGCTTCCCCTTTCACTTTTAATTGGATACCTGGCCTTTCGGCTTTCCCGTAAGCAGATGGCAGAACAGAGATCAGCCCGGGAGGCTGAAGAAACAGCTGCACCGGAGGAAGAGCCGCAGGATGTCTCTCCAATTGTGCCCCTGGATCCTCTTTCCTTGGAACTCGGATACGGTTTGATTCCACTGGTCGATAAAGATCAAGGTGCGGAGTTGTTGGATCGGATTACCCGCATACGCCGTGAATCCGCCCTGGAACTCGGTTTAGTAGTACCGCGTATAAGAATCATTGATAATATGCGGCTTGAACCGAGCGAATACAGCGTAAAGATCAAGGGAGTTGAGGTAGGCCGGGGTAAGCTGAAAACCGGCTTTTACCTGGCTATCAATCCGGGAGACGTAAGCGAAGAGATTGAAGGTGACAAGACAACCGATCCCGCCTTTGGATTGCCGGCACTGTGGATTGATGAAGGCCACCGTGAAGATGCTGAACGGGCAGGTTATACGGTAGTCGACAGCCCTTCGATTATCGCTACCCATCTCACAGAAATTATTAAACGACACGCCCATGAAATGCTTGGACGTCAGGAAGTGAAGTCAATTCTTGACACCCTGCGTGATAACTACCCGGCGGTTGTGGATGATGTAAATAAATCCTTGTCTTTGGGGGAAATGCAGAAAGTTTTGCAAGGCTTATTGCAGGAACGGGTGTCAATCCGTAATATGGTGCCAATCCTGGAGACACTGGCCGATTATGCACCAGTTTCCAACAACGTAACCTTTTTGGGTGAAAAAGCCCGGCAAGCTCTAGGACGGCAGATCTGTCTACAGTATGCTGATGAGAATCGTGTACTCCGGGTATTGACCATCAATCCAGAGCTTGAACAAGAAATTATTGATTCAAGGGTCGAGACAGCCCAGGGTCCGATTGCTTCGCTGGAGCCTGAAAAGCATCGGGCATGGATCAATGCTGCAACTAATGCGGTGCATCAGGTACAGCAGTTGGGGTACATGCCGGTTATGCTCTGCTCCGAGGCTGCCCGAAAGCTGGTTCGACAGAGCCTGGAGCGTGATATACCCGATATCGCCGTTTTGTCCGTACCGGAGGTAGTAGCGGATATAACAACGGAAGGTCTGGGAGAAATAGTCCTGGATACCCAGGTACAGCAGTCATGAAGAGGATAAGATATGCAGTATTTTACTGAACAAGCGCCCAGTCATCATGAAGTATTGGAGAAAATTCGCCAAAAATACGGAGAACGGGCGAAGATTTTGACCCACAGAACGGTGCGGCTGGGAGGATTTATGGGAATGTTTTCAAAAGAGGGAGTTGAGATGACAGGCTACATTGCTCAGGAAACCCCCAGCAAGCAGAAAGCCCGGGTACAGGAAGAGAAACAGAAAATTCTTGATAGTGTGAAAGGAGATAAGACCCTGCAGAAGGTTCTTGAGGAAGTTCAGTCTCTGAAGCAGCAGTTTGAATCCTACACACCTCCGAAGGTGCAGGAGGATCATCCTGTTTTTTCTGAGGTGACCGAAGTGCTGTCACAAAACGAGTTTTCCTTTCACTTTATTCAGGATTTGCTGGAACGGGTAAGGCAGGAACTCAGTTATGAACAACTGAATGATACGGAGTTTGTCTTATCCCAGGTGTTGGAATGGATTGGCGAGAGTGTACCTGTGAAGGAAACCTACCGTGAAGGAAAACCCCGAATACTTATTTTGGTAGGGCCGACGGGGGTTGGAAAAACAACCACTATTGCAAAGCTGGCGGCTATACACAGCCTTGGAAGTAAGGGCGAGCGATCGAAGGATGTGCGGATTATTACTATAGATAATTATAGAATAGGAGCGAAGCAGCAGATTCGCACCTATGCGGAAATTCTGCAGGTGCCTTTTACAAGCGTAGAGTCTTTTCAAGATTTACAGAATCAGATAGCCCTTGATCAGGATGCCGACTTAGTACTCATCGATACAATCGGGAAGAGTCCGAAGGATTATATGAATCTGGCAAAAATGCGTGAGATTTTGGATGGCTGTGGAGGAAAAGCGGAAGTCCATCTAGCTGTGAGTGCTACCACTAAGGTCTCGGACCTGAAAGAGATCATGCAGCAGTTTGAACCCTTCAATTATGAGGCGATCGTACTGACAAAGCTTGATGAGACAATGCGGATCGGAAACTTAATCAGCGTGTTAAATGAAAGGGGCAAACAACTCTCGTATGTTGCCGATGGACAGCGGGTTCCGGAGGATATCCAGCGGGCGACCCGTATACGAATATTAAAGACCTTGGAAGGCTTCCCAGTTCATATGGGAAAACTAAAACAGAAGTTTGGTGAGGTAGATCACTCCGAAGAGGCCGGCACAGATGGAAATGATGCGGTTACGCCGGCCGAACAGGAGCAGCTTTACAGGGTTGGAAAAGAGATCACAAAAACAAAGCGGGGTGAAAAATGACGGATCAGGCGGAACAGTTGCGGGAGCTCATGAAAAACCGCAAATCGGAAGAGGGTGGTTCCAAGAACAAAACTAGAATCATCGCAATTGCGAGCGGAAAAGGCGGAGTCGGTAAGACAAATATTTCTATTAACCTGGCGATGGCCTACGCACAGCTCGGTAAGAAAGTGATTGTAATGGATGCTGATCTTGGACTTGCTAATGTAAATGTGATACTTGGAATTATTCCAAAGTACAACTTGTACCACCTTATCCGCAAGCAGAAGCGGATGAGCGAAATTTTGATGGATACCGATTATGGTATACAGATAGTTGCGGGTGCCTCCGGTTTTTCTAAAATTGCCAACCTTACCGATGAGGAACGGGGGCATTTTATCGAAGAGCTGTCCGCTTTGTCCGACGCAGATATCATTATTATTGATACCAGCGCAGGGGTTTCGAACAATGTGCTGGGTTTTATCGCAGCGGCGGATGATGCGATTATTGTTACCACCCCGGAGCCTACCGCTATCACTGACGCGTATGGTATAATAAAGATTATTGCAACAGAAATAGAAAATATGGACTTAGGCTTAAAATTGATAGTAAATAGAGTGAAAAGTGTGACGGAAGGGCGTAAAATAGCAGAAAGGGTGATCAATATTGCGGGGCAGTTCTTGAATCTAAAGCTTGATTATCTGGGTTATGTATATGAAGATCAGGGAGTTGGTTCGGCGGTAATTCACCAAAAGCCGTTTATGGCATCCGAACCAAACGGTAAAGCTGCAATTTGTGTGCGTCATATTGTGAGCCGCTTGGAAAACGTCGAGTACAAGGAAGGCAGCGGAGTCGGCAGCTTTTTGAAACGACTCTTAGGTAAGACATAAAACTTGACGGTTGTGGAATATTCTCATAGTCTTTATGTAGGGGGATTGAGGCTTATATGCCTAATATTAAGGTTATTCTTTGGAGTGCAGGCAGTGCCGCGGTAATTGCTTTGGTTGCAGGACTGTTTGGCAGAGTTGCATTTTTCGATCTTCTTCTGCGGGCTTTACTTGGCGGAGCAGCATTTGGTCTGTTCGGCGCCGGGGTGAGCCTGCTGCTGATGCGCTTTGTTCCAGAACTGTTTGAACAGCAGGAAACAGAAGAGGACGGTTTTACGGTTGCGACCGGTGAGGCTGAAGAAAAAGAGTCTCCTGCACAACAGGGAAATAATCTTAATATTGTTCTCGATGGGGATGAATACAGTTATGGGGACATCGCAGACTCGGCGGCTGGGAACGAAGTAGATTCCGAGCAGTTTGGGGATGATGAAGAGCAGTTTGTAGAGGAAGTTTCGGATACGGATGATCAAAGCGGAAAAGCAGAACAGTGGGCAGCTGAAGCAGCAAACGCCTCCCAGGCTCCTGCCGGCCCTGAGAACAGAGCCGAGGAGAAAACAGCCGGGGCATCCGAGGACTATCAGGAGTTCGAAAACCTGGCTGATGTGGATACATTGCCCGATTTAGATGAGTTTTCCGACTCATTTGAAAGTGTAGCTGCAGCTCAAGATTCAGAAGATGAATCTAATGGAGGAGGGGGGTACTCCTCTACGGATTCGGTAGATATAATGGGGGATGAACAGGATCCGGCCACAGTTGCCAAGGCGGTTCGTACTATTATAGGAAGAGACCAGAAAGGATAAAGTATGGGGGAGAAACTGTTAGAGGAGAAGACAGAAGAAGAACTCTGGGAATTGTACCGGAAAAATCAAGATCCCAAAATTCGCGATATGTTTGTCAAGCAGTATGCACCCTTAGTGAAGTATGTTGCCGGCAAAGTGGCAGTAGGGATGCCGCATAACGTTGACTTTGACGATCTAGTAGGGTTCGGAGTCTTTGGTTTGATCGATGCCATCAATAAATACGATCCGGATAAGCACGTAAAGTTTAAAACCTATGCTGTCACACGGATACGTGGAGCTATCTTTGATGAATTGCGCTCTATAGATTGGGTACCCCGGTCGGTTAGACAAAAATCGCGAGAAATTGAAGATACTGTTCATCGTCTTGAGGCATCCTTGGGACGTTCTGCCTCGGATAAAGAGATAGCTGCGGAACTGGGGATGTCGGAGAGTGATTTTCAAAAAACTATGATGAAGATCAGTGGTACTTCTATTCTTTCGCTGAACGATGTATGGTACAGCAGCGAAGAAAACGATAGTATTTCTATAGTCGACAGCATAGAATCGCCCCAAAGTCTTAATCCTGATACGATTGTAGAGAAAGAAGAAATAAAAAGGGTGATTGTACAGGCTATCGATGAACTTCCTGAGAAAGAGAAGAAAGTGCTGGTTCTATATTACTATGAGGATCTTACTCTTAAGGAAATTGGTAAGGTGCTGGAAGTCACTGAATCACGGATTAGTCAGTTGCACACAAAGGCGATTATTCGACTGCGTTCAAAACTGACCAATATTAAAAAGGGGATTTTCTAGTCACCGTGGGGGGCCGAAGTGGTTGAAATTGCCAAGCTGAGAGAGTTTATGCGGACCCAGGCAGAAGAAGACCGCAAGAGTCGCTGGGTGCAGGTCGAGGGTGAAGACCTCGATGAAGCCCTGCGTCAGGCGGCGATTGAGCTTTCCCTGCCAATAAAAAAAATAGAATACGAAATTCGTGATCCCGGTAAAAAAGGAACCTTCGGTATCGGCCGGACAAACTGTGTGATAGTAGCTTATCCGGCAATTGATCCTGCTCAGCTTCAACTGACTGAAGAGTCTCTTGAAATGGGTTCCGGTATGAAAGAGGATGAAGATCAAGATAGGGATGGAGTGGCTATTGTGCGGCTCTTCCCCGAAGGGGTATTCCTAAAGGTGGTACCGCCGGTTGGGAACGGAGCTCCCGTCACTGAAAAACAGGTCTATGCCAAGGTAAAAGAGCGGGACATCGAGCGCTACGATAAACAGATGATCCAAAAAACTGTAAAAGCTGCCGATGACCGCTATGTTAAAATTGGCGACTTTGATTACAATCCTGCCAACGATTCAATTATTACCGTCGATATTACCGATTTTGATATGAAAGCGTTTATCATCTGCAAACCGCCTACTAAAAATGGAGCAGATCCCAATTTTGACGGGCTGCTTGGTTTTCTTAAAACAAACGGTGTGGTGTTTGGAATAAAGGAAGAGTCTCTTCGAAAGTTTGTAGACCTTCCCAAGTACAATGAGACAGTTTTAGTGGCAGAGGGAACCGCCCCGGTGAATGGGAGTGATGCCCGGATTATTTATAATTTTGAAACCGATCGCTCAAAAATAAAGCTGAAGGAAAAGAACGGTCGTGTAGATTTTAAGGAATCAAATGTTATCCAAAATGTAGTAGAAGGTCAGGCTTTAGCAAAGAAGATTCCTCCCGGTGAAGGGCAACCCGGCCGAACAGTAACCGGGAAACTGCTGCCCGCGAAAGACGGCAGTGATGTGAAGTTTGAAATAGGCAAGAACGTACACTTGTCGGATGATGGTATGACTGCAGTGGCTTCCATTAATGGTCAGGTGATGTTGGCTAACAGCAAAATCAGTGTGGAACCGATCTTGGTAGTTCCGGGAGACGTAAATTTGAAGACCGGAGGTAATGTTATTTTCCTCGGCACGGTAATAGTCAAAGGCAATGTCGAGGACGGTTTTAAGGTCCAAGCCGCCGGTAATATCGAGATTATGGGAAATGTTGGGAAGAGTGAGCTGGATGCCGAGGGTGATGTGATCGTACATCAGGGAATAACCGGTAAAGGTGAGGGCTTTGTAAGAGCCGGACGAGGGGTATGGTCAAAATTCATTGAAAACGCCCGGATTGAATCGGGAGACCTGGTGGTTGCCTCCGATGGAATCATAAACTCTAGGGTAAGCGCCAATCATCGAATTATCTGCCAGGGAAAACGTGCAACTATTGTAGGCGGGCATCTGCGGGCAGCTGAAGAAATCCATGCAAAAACTTTGGGTTCGGTTGCAGGGTCCGAAACGATATTGGAAGTAGGTTTTGATCCAAACAGCAAGCAGCGTTTATATGAACTCAATACTCGAAACGAGGAAATTGAAGAGCAGCTCGATAAGATTATGCAGGATATGGCCACCATTAAAAAACTGAAAGAGAAGGGCGACAAAAAACTGTCGAAGGAAAAGCTTGCGTATCTTAAAGAGATTACCGACAAGAAGTCCGCCTTTGAGCAGGAGAAGCAAGAGAAACAGGAAGAGATTGATGAACTGCAGCACTACCTCTCGACCTTAAAGGTTAAGGGACGGATATCAGCCTCTGAACGGGTGTTCAGTGGAGTCAAGCTCAGCATCAAAGAAGCTGCTTTAGAAGTAAGAAATGAATATAAATCAGTTACTTTTGTGAACGAGAAGGACGATATAAAAGTAACGAAATACATTCAACCTGAGGAGGACTATTCGAGGCCAAGCAATGCCGCTTCAACCGATTGATTTACAGACACTATTTGCTCATATTAATCAAGTAGGAAAACAGCAAGCAGTGCTGAAAGAAGCTTCAGTGGTGCAGCAGGGTCTCCGCGGGGCGGAGCTCGCCAAACAAACGCGACAGAATGCTGAATCAGTGAGGCAAACAGAAGAAGTGCCGGAGGAAAATCCACAGGTGCGGGAAAAGCAGCCTGAAGGCGGCGGTTTCACCCATGAAGAGGCCGGAGGAGAAGAGTCTGAACAGGCGGAGGAAAAGAGAAAGAAACACTATTTCGAGGATCCTGCCTTAGGAAAAAACATCGATATATCGGGATAACATATGTATATTACTTCAATCATGGTGAGCACCGGAATCAGTATTATTTTAGCAGGGATCGTCTATATACTGCTGGTAAAGAGAATTAACAAGGAAAAGTCGAGCACTGTAATTACTGAACAGGTAAGAAACGAGATAGATCGTATGGTTATAGATCTGAATCAAACCGCTGACAGGAATATTGGGCTGATCGAACAGCAGCTAAAATCTTTGACTGAGATGATTCAGGAGGCTGATCATAGGATTTCTCTGCTACAAAAACATTCGGAAAAATTGAACAAGAGTACAGATACTTATAATCAGATTCGTCCTGCACAGATAGTGAAACCGAAAGCACCTGCATCTCCAACAGCTTCAGAGGCTCCAACGTTTCCGCAGGCTCAGAAGGCCAGTGAAGTATCCCCTCCCAACGAGGATACTGTGGATGTTTCTAAGAAAATACAGCCCGATACCTCCGTTCCGGAGAGTGAGGATGCACAGAATGGAGTAACGACCTCAAAGCGTGAGCGTATTATTAACCTCCATCAACAAGGGATATCCCTTGATATTATCGCTTCCAGGGTTGATTCTACTGTTGCTGAGGTGGAGCTGATTATATCAATGACAGAGGGCCGCCGATGAGCCGAATACTTGGAATTGATTTAGGCACCACAAATACCGCCGCTGCATTTATGGATGATGATACTCCCCGCATAATTCCCAATGATCGTGGGAAAACACTGACGCCCTCGGTGGTAGCTTTAACTGAATCGGGGGAGCTTTTGGTTGGGGAGGCTGCGAAGAACCAGTCGATGGTGAATGCCGAAGGTACAATAAGCTCCATCAAACGCTTAATCGGACAAAAGACGGAAGTAAAGCTGCGGAATCGATCGTTTTCACCCCAGGAGATTAGTGCGGAAATACTTAAAAAAGTGCGACGTGATTGTGAAGCATATATGGGGGAGGAAATGCGGGATGTTGTCATTTCAGTACCCGCATATTTTAATGAACTTCAGCGGAAGGCTACCCAGGAAGCTGGGCGTTTAGCTGGGTTAAGGGTTCATCGCATAATCAATGAGCCCACCGCTGCTTCCCTGGCTTATGCATCTCAGATACATACCCGCAAGAATATTTTGGTCTATGATATTGGCGGCGGGACCTTTGATGCAACCGTACTCACCAGTGACGGGAGCAATTTTGAAGTCCTGGCAAGCAACGGCAATAACCAGCTAGGTGGAATTGACTTTGATAAACTGCTGTTTCAGCAGGTCTCTGAACCCTTCAATCAACAGGCAGGCTTTAGTGTGACTGAGGATACCTTTTTGCGTCAGCAGCTGCTGGAGCAAGTTGAAAGGGCCAAAATTGAACTATCCGAAAGGGATAATGCCGCAGTTGCACTGCCCTTCATCGATGTAAATCGTACACCGATACATTTGCACTACACGGTGCAACGGGCAGAGTTCAACACGCTCATTTACCCGTTAATTGAAAAGACTATTGCCCTGAGCCGTGAAGCGGTTCACGATTCAAAAGTTGCAATTGATACTCTCATTTTTAGCGGTGGTTCCAGTAGAATCCCGTTAATCTCCCATCTGATGAATGAGCTCCTTCAGGTACGTCCCCAGGCTAAGGTGAACCCCGATGAAGTCGTGGCCCTGGGTACAGCGGTGTACGCCTCCATGCTGAGGACAAACTCCACTGTACAGCGGAGCCGGCTTCATTCTCTGAAAGATGTCACTCCCTTACCCTTAGGGGTGGAAATTGAAGGTGAAAGGTTCTTGCCGGTAGTAGAGAAGAATGCTCCCCTGCCGGCGGAAAGGAAGCAGTTGTTCACCACAGTTGCTGATGGCCAGCAGAGTGTAGCGGTCCATATCCTCCAGGGAGAGAGCTACTCTGCTGCGGAAAACGTCTCTCTAGGTCGTTTCCTTCTTTCAGGAATCAAAAAGATGGAGAGGGGTGCGGCGAAGATCGAAGTAGTGTTTAAGATTGATCTTGATGGATTGTTAAAGGTAGTCGCCCGGGATATAGATACGGGGATCGAAAAAAATGTAACGATTGACCGCGAAAGTGATGTCTCAAATACGGTATCCGAGGATGAACACTTCGAAAAACTCAAGAATTTGATACGCCGCACTGATACTTTGATCGAAATGGTTCCAAAGGACACCGCGTCCGCTTTCATTAAAGAGGTAAATACAATACTTTCTGCTGCACGTAAGGCTAGTGAGGACTCCCCGGTTGAAGTACTGCGCCAGTACCAGGTTGCTTTAGAGGCGGTACTAGCCGAGATCCACGAACTCTTAAAGGAGCAGGAGGTTCAATGTGGAAGAGCTTAGGTACTACCGTACATTAGGTCTTCCCGCAGGGGCAGATGCCGGTCAAATAAAGTCCGCCTACCGGGTGCTGGCAAAAAAGTACCATCCCGATATGAGCAATGATCCAGCAACGGGTGAACAGTTTAGAAAAGTGGCTGCTGCGTATAAATCTCTCCTTGCCCGCGAGGAGAAACGAAGTTACCTTGATTCAACTGTTCGGCGCACGTACCGAAGTTCTCCAATGCGGCCGGCAAAACAGTCTTCTGGGGGGGATGCAAAAACTTCAATTTACGAGATTGGACAGCTTTTGCTGAGGGGAAAAACGGCGAGTATGCGAGCCTTCGCGGCAAAGCGATTGGGTTTTTCTCAACAGAAAGGAGCCTATGTGTATCTGCGAAAGTCTTTACAGGACCCCTCCGAGGCGGTGGTCCTTGCTGCAGTAGAGGCAATCGGCCGCTTGCGGATTAGTATCTCCGCTGAAGATCTAGAAGCTCTGTTTGAAGGTAGTTCTCGAGCGGTAAAACTGGCAATACTCCAGACTGTCGAAATGTGCGGTACTAAGAATGTATTTGTAGGAATTCTGGTCAAAGGAATGCAGTCCTTGGACCGAAAAGTACGTAGCAAATCGCTGTCCCTGTTTTCACAAATTTGAAAGGAGCCTCGTGATGGAAAAAGACAATCAAAACTCTCTGTTTCACTCCTTTCTTCGAGACAGTGAGAGCTTCATTAAAGGGCTCAATCGCAGCCTTCTGGCACTGGAACAAAATCCGAGGGATATTACCTACATTGATGAGCTGTTTCGTAATGCCCACTCATTAAAATCTGAGGCTGATTATCTCAATCAGACGGAAATTGCAGCCGAAGCCCATCAAATAGAAAGCGCTATACAGAATATTCGGGATCATTCTGAAGTACCGAACCGTCGCCAATTTGATGCTTTTTTCTCCAGTGTTGATAAGGTTCAGGAGATGCTGGGCCAGCTGCGACAGTACCGTGTGCAGAGCAAGGGGCAAAGCGGGGATACGGCTCAGGATCCTGGCAGGAATGAACTCCTCCACAAAGCTGCACCAGCTTCAGAAAGCGGGCTGAAGGGCTCACAGGAACCCTTGCTGCCTAAGCTCGGCGACTTTGAAAAATCTCTGCTGCGGGAGTCAAGAAAAAGGGAGGAGCGCTTTTTTCGGGTGTATGTTGAGCTTTCTGATCAAGCTGAACTTCCCTATGCTAAAGCCTACCTTATTTTGAGTAACCTCGAACAGCTGGTTCAAGTGGTTCACAGTGAACCGCAGTTTGGCGCTGCGGCAGAGGATGAGGACCCGAAGTGTTTTCTACAGCTTATGTTCTTCTGTACGGGCAATCTCCAGGAGAGTGAATTATACCGGGCGGTGAATATTGACCAAATAAAAAAAATTAGCATCTCGCCCCTGGACTATAAAAGCGTGTTGGGTGAACAGGTTCAAAAGACAGGCAGCCTTGAGTTTACAAATGAGCTGCAGGTGCACATAAACGGAGGTGACCTTGACGAGCTCAACGGATATGTGGATGAGCTTAAAATCAGAGCCCATCGCCTGAAGCGTGCGTTATCTGCAAAACTCGGCAAAGAAAGCGATCACCTATCCCTCTTTACTCGTTTAGTTGATGATCTCGAAGCATTTACCCATAGAATCAGCCTGGTTCAGCTTGATGAAGCCCTGCAGCCCCACTACCGGCTGGTCCGTGACCTGGCAAGTTCCCTGGATAAGGAGGTTGAACTGCATCTTGAACACTGCAATATTACCCTTGATCGTCGGGCAGCAGAGCTTATATCTGAAATTCTCGTCCACCTGGTGCGTAATGCGGTAAGTCACGGTATTGAAAAACCAATAGAACGAGCACAGAAGGGTAAGGCCTCAATGGGAAGAATCACCATTGCCGCCGAAAAAGAAAATGAGAAAATCCGCATAACAGTTGCCGATGACGGTGCTGGTATCGATGAGGAAGGGCTGAAGCAGCAGGCCCGCAAAGCTGATATAGAAGCCGACAGTGATGAGCTGCTTTCATATTTAGTGTATCCGGGTCTTTCAACACTCTCCGAGGCGGACTCCCGTGCCGGTCGCGGATATGGTCTGGATCTAGTCTATCAAAAATTACAAGAGTTTGAGGGGGGAAAGCTGGAGGTTGCTTCTCATCCGGGGCTTGGGACCAGTTTTATAATGACCTTGCCGGCGGGCTTTTCAATACTCTCTCTGTTGGTTATACGATATGAAAACAAATTGGTGGCAATACCGGCTAAACATGTGGTTTCACGGATAGAATTAAAAAATGGAACGTTTTCGTCCGGGAAAAATGGAGAATTATTCTGGAACGAATTTCCGGTCTTTAACCCGGAGGGGCAGCTCTTCTATACCGATACATATCCTCCTCAAGGCCTTGGGGTTGTAATCTCTTACCTAAAATATAAAGTGCTTGTATTAGTTGACGAAATACTGTTTCACAAAGAAGTTGCTGAAGAGAGTATTACTCTGTATATTGCGGGCAGTCCCCATCTGCATAAGATGAGTCTGTACAATACGGAATCAGAACTCTATTATTTGAGTCCCTCTATCGCTGTAACCGGCCCTTTTTAGCACTTGCGAATCTTACCTATGCAGCGTTTGGTTTTTGGGCAAAAAAAAAACGGTATGCTTCTGGACGTTTCACAAAGCATACCGTTAAATTAAATTAAAAGGCTATTATTCTAGTTAATGCCCCTATTTATTATTTCGGTTACAGGGAGGCATTCTTTAATAATTTTTTTAAAAAAAGTATGGTATGAGCTATGAAAGAGATGTTTCCACAACCTCTATTTACTGCGGTTAAATACCTCTATATGGAACTTCGTAGAATCTAAAAGGTGTTGATAAACTTGGTGGGAAGTTTGTAGGTTTTCTTGCAGATTTTGGCTGGATGACAGCTCCTCCTGGATCTGCTCAAGCACGGGGTTTATCAGAAATCCGACTACATGACGGCTTGCGGAGTGCAGCAGCTTTTGATCCAAAGAATCCAAAGTATACAAGGCTCCTTGGAGTTTGGACTGATTAAGTTGAGCGTCGGAATAGTCTTCAATTTCAGATAGTACCTGCAGGCCCTGTTCTGCAACAGTTTTCAGGCGGTGCAGCTCATTGATAAGAGAATTGATTCGCTCCTGCAGCTGTTCTTTTTTATTTTCGCGGGCTTTATGCTGTTGATCGGTATATAGCTGTAGCGTACGGTCTATGTGCCGATTAATAGCCGAACGGGATGGTGGTAGTTTCATCAGCTGGCTTATTGTGGCCACCTGTATCCCTGGTATTTTTACTCCCTTTGGTGAAAGGGTAAAAGTGTTGCCCGAATCCTTTGCTATCTGTTCCTCAAACCACTGTCGATATATAATAAGCCGCCGATCGGTTAAGGTAAGACCGCCGCCATAGTTTTCATGGTAAAAGGGATCCCCGCTATGAAGATAGTTAAAGATAAGTCCCTCATAAGGGCTAAAGCGGTTCGAGTGAGTAAACAGCAGTTGTTCGAAAAAGCTGCCGCGATAGTGGGTTCGTTTTTCCGGAAACCCCAGATCTAAACCGCTTAAGTATATTCCATCGGCACCTATATAACGGGCAAAGTCCCAGGCGGTAGTGGTGACTGAACCCCCAGCCCCCAGCTTATGGGGCGCCTCTTCTCCCGGCTCAAGGTATCCCCCAAGCGGAAACACGGAGCCGCTGAAAAAAAGGGCTCGGTATGAGTGCTGGAAAACCCGAGGATGAGTGGCGGATTCTGAAATAAGGATGGTTCCTTGTAAATCAAGTCCATCAAGATGGCGGGTGTTCCAGTACTGTGGGTCGACTACAAGGGTAAAGTCGGGAGTAACTCCATTGCGCAAAAGGGCTCGCAGAGAGGTGTCTGTAGCGATTAAAACCATCCGCTGCTGCAGCTGCTTTAAATCAGAGAGCACCGCATCCAGAGTCGGCCCGGCCGCAATAACCAGAGCCGGTACTCCTTGAAAGAGATCCCGAAGCTGGTTCAGATTTCCGGCTATAGCCATTGTGTTCAGGTTTTGAGCGAGATTACGGATCCATCGGCGCCCGAAGCGCTCCACAGTAGTACTGTTTACTCTCTTTCGCGATCGTTCGGCTTCAACGATGCTGTGAGCAAGGGAATAATACTCAGGAGCGGTCTGTGTAATGGGCTGCAGAGGAATAACTGTATGGTTTCTGCTGATCAGTGGCGAAAGAGCTGCTTTCAAATCAGCAGTTTCTAGTCCAATGAGCAGAGATGTCTTTTCGTTGAAGAGGGAAGTAAAGTCACGAGCTGTGAGGGCTTTCAGAAAGAGTTCGGGACTCTGCTCAACGATAATTGCTTCACCCTGGGGGAACCTGCGGAAAAACTCCTCAATTTGATACCCAAGACCAAAACCAAAGAAAATGCATGCCCTTGAGAGAGACTCGCTGTTGTTATCAAGCAGACGTGCCGCTTCTCTGTATGGATTATGCTTTGAATGGATATACCGGCCTTCAAGTTGTGCAGTAGCTGCGTGCTGTGCTGATGTGCCTATCGATAAGTTTTCCGAAGGGTGGAATCGGTCAAAAACTTCCGTCCCTAGTTTGGGAAACAGCTGTATCAGATGCCTGCGGTTCTGCTCAAAAAAATTCATTCGAACTCCAAAATCAACTGCATATTTTCAGTAACCGGCGTACCCGGTGGAGGGTTCTGAGTCTTGACCCATCCTTCACCACGAAAAACTACATCAATATTTTCGTGGGAGAGCAATGGCAGCAGCCGGCGCTTTGATATTCCCCGTAGGTCGGGTAGACTATTTCCTATTTCAATCTGGGGCTGCTGCTTAAGTTTAACTACCCCTGTATGGCGGATGATTTCCTCATTTTTGGTAGGTATTCCCATATAGGGGATGAGCTTTAGACCCAGCTCCCTGATCATTGGAGCGGCAATCCTCCCCCCGTAGAATTCATCTCCTTGGGGAGTGTCGATTACGATATAGGTGATCAATTCAGGATCGTCGGTAGGGTATATTGCCAGACAGGAGGCAACAAAAGAGTTCTCAGAATAGTTACCGGTGACAGGATCTATTTTTTGGGCAGTACCGGTTTTGGCGGACATCCGGATTCCATCGATTCGTGCCCGGCGTGCGGTTCCTTCATCGGCAGTGACAGTTTCCATCATCAATAGAGAAGCTTCAGCAACCTCCGGTTGTATAACCTGACGGATAGGTTCACGTTTGTTTTCCTGTATGATTTTCCCGTCGGGGGACACGATTTTTTTTACAATATGCGGCTGTAATAGCATCCCCTGGTTGGTGAAAGCGGTAGCGGCGGTGAGCATTTGAACCGCTGTAACGGATATCTCCTGACCAATCGCAACGGTAGGCTTGGTACGACCGGACCACCTTTCAGGTTCTTTGAATATTCCCCCTGTTTCACCTGGGAAGGGCAAATGGGTTTTACTACCAAAACCGAACTCGGTGATTTGCTGGTGAAAATCATTTTTACTCACCAAATCTGATGCATAGGCAGCACCGGCGTTGCATGAGTACTGCAGAATTTTCTGCGCGTTTACCGTTCCGTGGGTCCCCAGACAGTTAATGTGCACCGTCTCGGAATTTTCAAATTCCCGTTCGTAATAGCCGTTACAGTAGAACTCTGTATCCGGTGCCAATGCTCCGAGCTCTAGGAGTGAGGCAATTGAGTAGATCTTAAATACCGAGCCCGGTTCATAGGCATAGGTGATGGGGCGGTTGTTTTTCGCAAAAATATCTGTTCGGTTAAAGGTATTCGGATCGAAATCGGGTGAGTTTGCCCAGCCCAAAATCTCTCCGTTATGGGCATCCATCACTAAGACCATCACTGAGTTTGCATCGTATTCTTCGTAAGTTTTCTGGGCAACTTCTTCAGCCATATACTGAATATTGAGGTCTAGGGTAAGAAACAGTTGGTTGCCGTATTTTACCGGTGCGCTGTCCTGGGTATCGGCCGGTGGGGACAGAATATCATTGTAGGTAAGCTCAATACCATCCAGTCCGACATTATCGGTACCTACAAAACCTAGTACATGCGCGGCCAAATCTTGTTCAGGATAGTTGCGGCCGTACTCGGGTTCCAAGGAAATTCCGGGCAGTTTGCGGGCGGCAATCAGCCTGCGTACTTTTTCACGGGTGCTTGGCGAAACTTTACGTTTGATGTACAAAAAGCCGCGACTCTGCTCAATACGCCGCTCAAGCATTTCAGTGTCAAGTTTAAGCAGAGGGGCCAAAGTTTCTGCAGTATACGCAGGATCTTCTATATTTGGAACCCAGGCAGTAACGGAGAAGAGCCGGGTTTGCATGGCTAAGATACGACCGTTTCTATCCAGAATCGGACCACGTTCAGAGGCAGGCTGCACGCTTCGTTCTGGTGCGGCTTCATCCGGTTCTAATACCATTACCTTAAAATACTGAGCAACCAGCAAAAGCACAAATACTGTAAACACGATTATAACTATTCCGAATCTTCTAGTAGCTTTAGACATATTGCTTTACCCGTCCTAGTTATATCCCAGTACCCGCCCCTCTATGCGACTTACATCTATAAGCCCATAATAACGGGAGTCCAGAGATACCTTGCGGTTATCCCCAAGGAGAAATACTTTCCCCTCAGGTATCGTCTCTAAATACAGCAGTTCAGTTGCATGGATTTCGCTGAGTGGGATGTGTGTGTCACCAATAATAAACATATTTCCCTCACGCCGTATTGCTGTTCCTGCGGCTCCCACACAGCGTTTTATTACTGGAAGAGAGTAAACCGGTTCCCTGAAGAATACAAGCTCATTCTGTTTAATTCTACCCCACCGAATAATATATTCTCTGCTCCAAGGCAGTCTGGCACCATAAGCCCAGCGATATATAAAAATTGTCTGGTTTGTTCTCAAAGTTGGAAACATAGAGTCCCCATCGATATACTTTACATCATAAAGTGAGATTGCTGCAAAGCAGACTCCAAGGGCTATAAGTACAATATGCGTAAAGGGTGATCTCATAACTTGTCCCATAAAAGTGAGAACTAATATTAATATGTAAGTTTCATTTTGTCGATATGGATATTAAGAGTTATGAGCAATACAGTTTTTACTAAGTATGGATCAAACATTCAGCGTACACGGAAAATAAAGAGAAACACAAGCCGAAACTCTTTAGTGGAGAAGGCTAGCCTTTTGCGGCGGCAATCCGTTCGCAGGGGGAAGTTGAAAGCACTCATTCCTAGGTCTAAGCGTAGGAGTAAGCCCAAAACAAAGCCCGCTAAAACAATTATCTCAACTTTCAGGTTTCCAAGAATGAAGCTGCCGAAGTGGTTGAAGCTCAAACCTCCGAAACAGCTTAAAATAGATGAATATAGGCTCTTTTTAGCCGGTACAGGAGTTTTGGTACTAGGGATCCTTAGCTGGGGGGCTCTGCAGCTGGACGGCAGTATTTCCAAGGCAGAGGAGTTTCAGCTGGACTTACCGGAAAGCAGCAGTACCATAAGCGGTGAAATGCTTGCTTTTGCTTCGCCGGAATCCGAGTCTCGCGGTTCTGGTGATATTACTCTCGGGGATAGACCTATCGTCACTTCTGTAAGTACCAACTCGTATGTGGTACAGCAGGGAGATACTTTGTCTGAGATAGCGGCGGAGAACAATCTGGATGTAGGCACCCTTATCAGTTTTAATAAAATCGACGATGTCCGGCGCTTGATTGCGGGCAGCGAAATTACTATCCCGGACATAGATGGGGTGCCGTATACGGTGCAGCGAGGTGATTCACTGGATAAAATCTCTGCCCGCTACGAGGTTTCCCTGGAAAACCTCTTAGATGCCAATGATCTGCAGACAGCCCAAATTCAACCTGGTCAGAAGCTGTTTATCCCGGGTGCAGCGATAAGTGAATATGATTATAAGAAGGCAATGGGCACTCTGTTTATCTATCCAGCCGCCGGACGGCTTACTTCCGGTTTCGGGTATCGAGCCGATCCTTTTACCGGGGTACGTCGCATGCACTACGGTGTTGATTTCGCAAACCGCACGGGTACTCCGATTAAAGCCACTATGGAGGGTCGGGTGGTCGCCGTGGGAAATCAGGCGCGGGGCTATGGAAAATATGTAGTTATTAAGCATAACCACGGGTATCAGAGCCTCTATGGGCATCTGAGTACTATTGAGGTCAGTCAAAATCAGTACATCTCACAGGGGCAGCGGGTTGGCCTAATGGGCAACAGCGGCCGCAGCACCGGTTCCCATTTGCATTTCTCGCTGTATAAAAACAATGTACCGGTGGATCCTATGGGTGGGTATTTATATAAATAAGCCGGGCCAATAAGCCCGGCACTATTTTACTGTACGCATTCTACTTTCCGTGACAGTGCTTGTATTTTTTCCCGCTCCCACAGGGACAGGGCTCGTTGCGGCCGACCTTCGGTACAGTCCGCTTTACCTGTGCTCCCTGAGGTTGAGAGCCTCCACCTGCAGAAGCTGCTGCAGGTGCCCCCCCTGCGGCAAATTGACCCAACTGCTTATGACTGGCCGCTGCGGCGGCAACCGGCTGCCTTCTGCGGGCTTGCTCCGGCTGCTTGATTTCAACATTGATGACCATTCTGGCTATCTGGCTTCGGATGTTATAAATCAGGGTGTCGAATATATCGAAGCCTTCCAGCTTGTATTCCAGTAACGGGTTTTTTTGTCCGTAGGTGCGCAGATAAACCGCCTCGCGCAGCGCTTCTAATTCATCCAGATGGTCCTGCCAGCGCTGGTCGATCTGCCGGAGATAGTTGTACCGGATAAAGTCATTGAAGGGCTTTACCCCGACTGCATCAATTTTGTCCTGAATCTCCCGGTCAATACGCGCTACAATCCTGTTTACTATATCCTCTTCCGAGTCCTTTTGCAGATCGATGTCGGAAATATCCGGCTGATAGTACATTTTTGCCTGGAACTCCTGCTCCAAGTCGACCTTAGCCGAATCAAGATCCCCTCTGTTCTGGGTATAGTTGTAAACTACCTCTTCGGTCAGCTGCCGGATGGTTCCCACAACCCGCTCTTTCAGGTTTGAATCCTTTAGAATCTCATCCCGCTGGCCGTAAATAAACTTTCTCTGCTCGTTGAGCACATCATCAAAGTCAAGCAGATGTTTTCTTATTTCAAAGTTTCGTTCCTCAACTCGGTTTTGGGCGCGCTCGATTGCTTTATTGATCAATGAATGATAAATCGGCTCTCCGCTGTCCATTCCGATTCGTCCCATAAGATTTTTGAGGTTGTCCTTTGCAAACAGGCGCATCAAATCGTCATCCAGGGAGAGGAAAAAGCGGGATTCCCCCGGGTCTCCCTGCCGTCCGGAACGGCCGCGCAGCTGGTTATCAATTCTCCGGGATTCATGTCGCTCAGTCCCCAAAATGTAAAGGCCCCCAAGCTGTTTGACTTCGTTGTAGTCATTTATCCAGGACTGATACTCTTTTTCAAAGGCTGCACGGAACTCCTCCTGGGATGCTTCGGTGCCCACCTTTCGGCGTGCTCGGAAATCGGGGTTACCCCCAAGCTTTATGTCGGTCCCGCGTCCGGCCATGTTGGTCGCAATGGTAACCGAGCCCTTGGCTCCGGCTTCCGCGATAATCAGAGCTTCACGAGCGTGGTTTTTAGCGTTGAGTACCTCATGCTGAACTCCCTTTTTCTTGAGCAGAGAGGACAGATGTTCCGATTTTTCAATTGAAACCGTACCAACCAGCACTGGCTGTCCCTTCTGTTTCAGTCGTGCAATCTCTTCACTGATTGATTCATATTTGAACTTCTCGTTGAGGTAAATAGCATCGTCCTGGTCAAGACGTACCATCGGGCGATTAGTCGGGATCACCACTACTTCAAGGCCGTAGATTTTTCCAAACTCCCGCGCCTCGGTATCGGCGGTACCGGTCATACCTGAGATCTTATCGTACATCCGAAAGAAGTTTTGAAAAGTAATGGTGGCCAGGGTTTTATTGCGCTTAGCAACTTTGATACCCTCTTTCGCCTCGATGGCTTGGTGCAGTCCTTCGGAGTAGCGCCGACCGGTGAGGATACGTCCGGTAAATTCATCGACGATCTCAACCTTGCCTTCCTGCACCACGTAATCTACATCTTTCTGAAACATGCGGTGGGCTTTCACTGCCTGGGTAAAGTAGTGAATATATTCAAAATTATTGTCGGTAAACAGCGAATCCTGAATAACCTTATGTTTCAGCAGCAGCTGTTCAATATGGTTCATGCCTTCCTCGGTAAAGGTCACTCGTTTTCCCTTCTCATCAACTTTGAAATCACCCTCCGGCTCCTCGGGGTATTCACCGGTGTCGGGATCTTTATCGCACTCTTTAAGAAAAGGAATCAGCCGGTTTACATCCATAAACTTACGGGTATCATCTTCAGCCTGACCGGAGATGATGAGCGGAGTCCGAGCCTCATCGATCAGGATCGAGTCGATCTCATCAATGATACAGTAGTTGTGGTCCCGTTGCACCTTTTCTTCCGAGCTCCACCGCATGTTGTCGCGCAGATAATCAAAACCGAACTCATTATTAGTTCCGTAGGTGATATCCTGTCTATAGGCTTCAATCCGGTTCTGATTATCCATCTGTGGCAGTACCGCCCCCACGCTTAGCCCCAAATAGTTATACACCGGTGCCATCCATTCGGCATCACGTTCGGCCAGATAGTCGTTTACAGTAACCACATGAACCCCTTTGCCGGGGATGGCATTCAGGTAGGCGGCGGTCACACTGGAAAGGGTTTTCCCCTCACCGGTTTTCATTTCCATGATCTTACCAAAATGAAGGACAATTCCCCCTAACAGCTGTACATCGTAGTGTCGCTCGCCAAGCACGCGCCGGGCTGCTTCCCGGACCATTGCGAATGCTTCAGGCAGCATTTTGTCCAGGGCCTCACCCTCCTGGTAGCGTGTGCGGAACTCCGCCGTTTTTTTGGGAAAATCATTTGGAGAGAGCTCCGTCGCCCAATTCTCCAATTGATTGATTTTGTACAGGAGCGGAAGCATTGTCTTTAGGTCCTTTTCATGTTGGGACCCCATAATTTTATTTGTAATTTTCTGTATCATATAGAAAAATCCTGCCTTGCCTAGAACATTAAGTTTTAACAGCCTACTATTTTACACGATAAAAAAGTATGTTTCTACCAGTGAGCTCAAAGAATGAGTTCATCGAATTGACATTCCTGATTTGTGAAGAGTAGTATGGGGTAAGATGAAACAAACAATTATTCTACTAATACTGTTACCAGTGTTTTTTTTAATTTCTTGCCAGGGCGATGAACAAAAGACCCTTGAACGGGAGAAGCTCTTTGAGCTTGAGATTGGTAAGATGGAAGACCAGCTGGACATGCTCCAGTTAAGAGGTGTTTCCTTTAGACAGAAAAGCCGTATTCTAATGCGGAACGGGCTGTTTTTTATCTCAAATGGAAGCTCGCAAAAAGTAATGGAGTTTACCAGTTACGGTGATATAGTATCGCTTTATTACAATCCAAATGAGAACCCCGAACCTTTTCTTTTAGATGAAAACGCGACGGATGAACAGCTCTCCAACCGGCGGGCCTTCAAGTACCCCTTTAAAGAAGTCGGTGAGATCGCAGTAACCTCAGACAAAAGTCTTTTGGTAGAAGACCGTGTCTCTGAAATGCAGCAGGAATATGATGAAGAGATTCAGGCTATGTTGAACCGGGTGGTGCTGCGCTTCGATCAAAATGGAAACATGATTGATTATCTCGGAAGGGAAGGCAGGAGCGGAACTCCTTTTCCCTATATAGAATCGATACAGGTAACTAATTCTGATGAAATTGTAGTTATTTCCCGTTCTATTCAGCACTGGTTCGTGTACTGGTTCAGTTCGAAGGGTTCTTTGTTGTACGAAGCGACTATCTCCCGGAGTAATCTGCCGGTGCCTGAAGGGCAAGAGCTTTTACCCTCGCTTGGATCCGTTTCTGCCGACATTGATGAACACCTCCTGTATCTAAAGATAGATTACTATGGTGGTGAAGATACCGGTGCGGAGTCTAAGCGAAACATATATTTTCAAGAGTCCCGGATTTGGTGGTACGATCTTGAGAGCGAGAAGTATGCGGGTTCTGTGACCGTACCGGTCCGTACCGATGAATATAGTATATCTGAGTTTGAGGAGTCGAAACAGATACGCAGCCTTTATGAGTTAATGGGGAATAGTCGGGGCAATGTGTTCTTTTTGATGACCCATGATCATAGCGAGCTGTTTGAACTGCTGCTGCTGCGGCGTGACGGAACGGTGATTCAACGCAACTATATTGAGATTCCTGAAGAATCGATTATGTACCGCGATTTCCATTTGAATCATGATGGCGTGTTATCAGCCATGCTGGTGCATGAATACAGTGCGGATGTAGTGTGGTGGCGAACCGACCGTTTTTTGGAGGAGAAAGATGAGGATAGTTCAACCGCAGATAATGGCTGAGATAGACCGCCTTGCTGAAGAAGAATACGGTATACCTGGACTTTTACTCATGGAAAATGCCGGGATCAAGGCCTTTCACCAGTTCTCCGTTGAGTGGGAGTTAAATCGTCCTTCTCAGAGGCGTGAGGGCCGCTCTCTGGTATTCTTAGCTGGAGGTGGCAACAATGGGGGAGATGCACTGGTAATGGCCCGTCAAGCCTTCCTCAAGGCCACAGATGAAGTTACTGTTGTATGTCGTGATCTTACTAAGATGAACGAAGCTGCAGCGATGCACTATCGTATTGTGAGGCAGCTTGGTATACCGATTGTTTTTTGGGAGACCGATGAAGAATCTTCGCGCTCAACAATCCGTAGTGCGGATGTCCTGTTTGACGGCATAAGCGGTACCGGTATCCGTGGAGCACTGCACGGAAGTGCCGCTGCTATGGTGAAGGCTGTGAACGAAGAGGGTACCGGATATGTGGTTGCAATTGATGTCCCCAGTGGTGTGGGCAATGACTTTTTGGAGGAATATCCGGCTGTAAAAGCACATCTTACTCTGACTATGGGCTTGCCGAAAGTCCCACTGTATACTCCCGCCGGCCGGCCTTATGCAGGTACTATTCGTACAGTGAAGCTTGGCTTTCCTCCACAGTTGTTACAAAGCCCTCCCGAGCTTGAGGGTGCGGGGCGCGGAGAATTGCTGGAAGGCCTTAAAAAGCCGGCCTTTCGGGCACAGGATTACAAAAATGTTCGCGGCCACGCAGCTATATGGGCCGGCAGTGTTGGGACCAGCGGGGCAGCCGCCTTGGCGGCGGAAGGTGCAGGTCGGGCCGGGGCAGGTTTGGTAAGCTTGTTTACGGATCAGGAAATTTATCCCATCCTGGCTGGCAAGCTTTCTGAAACCATGGTCAGTCCGTATAAGCCCATGCAGGCCGCTGATCTGGAAAGACGCTTTTCAGCCCTCTTGGCAGGTCCGGGATGGGGAAAAGACTCCCGCAGTTCTATACTGCAGACCTTATTGGAAAGCGAACTTCCCGGGGTAATAGATGCCGATGGTATTGGGGTACTCAGAGAACTATGGAATGACCACGGAAGCAGTGCTCTCCAGAGATTGACAGCCGGACACTGGATTCTCACTCCCCATCCGGGTGAATTCCTTGCTTTGGTCAAGGACAGTCCATTTGAAATTGATAAACCGGGCCTTCTTTCAAATCCCCTTTCCGCAGTTGTACCTGTGGCTCGAGAGCTTCAAGTGGTGATAGTCTTAAAGAGTCATGTGGTTTGGATTGTATCGCCTGACGGCAGGTTCGCTGTGGTAGACGGCATGAACCCGGCAATGGCCACCGGGGGATCGGGGGATGTCTTAGCCGGCATTATTACCGGCATTCTTGCCTCTGGCTTACCCGTCTTTGAAGCTGCCTGCAGAGGCGCATCCCAGCACCAGGCGGCCGGGCGATTGGCGCATCGGACGAGGGGCTGGTTTTTAGCTGGAGACCTGGCACGGGCAGTGTCCCAAGTCTGGGTTGATCAATTCCCGGGAGACAAAGATGAACTCGCCGGACAGTGGTGACCCGCAGAAGGGCTCCTCTTCAGAATCCCGTTATTCCGCCAAGGAGCTGGCCGATCAGTCGGTATTCGAGCAGCATGTAGCTTCAGGAGAAATAAAGTTTCATAGCCGCGGGAGCGCCCCAGAGCCGGAACTGCCGGGGTCGAGTCGTAAGCAGCGGTTCGGAACCGTGTTTCGGAGTAATCCCGGACTACTGATCATTCTTGTCGATATCCTGCTGGTGATTTTGGTGCTTACCCTGGTTTTTCCGTTTATACGGCCAGGCAGTGATGTGAACAACTTTGGGGGATATTCTTTCTCTCTGCATGGGTATCTCAACGAAGGGGCGGTATATACAAGTTTGATGCTGCAGCCTAATCCATCCGAGATTGCAGTGGGCAACTTAGCGAAAGAGGTGTTCCAGATAGAGTTTAGAATATTGGAGAGCGATACCCGGGTACAAGCCGAGTTTGCACCGTTTACGGAGGGGGAAACGCTTGATACGCAGATTCTACGAAAAAAAATTGAGTTGCCTGAAGATATGCAGGGTACATCCGCAGTGAAGCTCCGGTCTACAATAAGCTTAGGTGAAGAAAGCGTGACTTTAGAAAAAAAGATGAGACGATAGAGCTTGACGATGCTATATTGATTGTATAATTTGTTAATATCTTACAATTGGGGGATTCCCATGGTACAATTCTATTTACTTGCTGTTATATTGAATATTTTAGGTGGACTTATACTTGCGGCACCTCTCTTACAGGAAAAAATTCCGATGTTAGAAAAGCTCCATGAGGGGCTTCGGATTAATATTGCCTCTCGTATGGTCTTTATTCTGCTATCCCTTGTTGTCGGAATATTTAAGATTTTGAGTGTAACAAAGGGTGATGTGGCTGTAGTGGGCGACCTTTTTCCGGCGCTGAGCCTGTTGCTGATGGCTGGTGTGTTTTTTCTTGATTACTATAAAGAACAGTCTGAAATTGGCTCTTCTTTTATAGATAAGCTGCAGCGGATATTCGTAGACAATAAGAGCACCATTGGAATTATTTTGGTAGTTATTGGGCTACTGCATTTTCTTTTTCCCCGAGTTCTGTTTCTCTAAGGATACATAATAATTTCTGAAAACTTTAGGATAAGTGGAGCATACGTCAGTGAAGCAGCAATCCGAATCTATAGCACGAGTATCAACTGCGGGTATTGCCCGCCGGAGGGATAAATTTTTAGTAGCCCTCCGAAAGCCCGGCACCAGCATAGGCGAGTCATGGGAGTTTCCGGGTGGGAAAAAAGAGGATGCAGAGTCGCCTCAGCAGGCTTTGAAGCGGGAATTTTTCGAAGAGTTCTCTATAGACATTCTGGTTGGCGAAAAACTCTGCAGCGACCAATTTGTGAATCGTGATCAGGTGTATGAACTTTCGGTCTATTCGGTGCGTTTGTTAAGCGATGCGTTTGTGCTGAACGAGCATCAGGCAATCAGATGGGTCTCATTGGATGATCTAAAGCATCTGCCTATGGCGGATTCCGATAAAAAAATTGTGCGGTGTCTGGATAAACTGAAGCTTGTAAGCAGGCCGAATAAATAAAAACGTTCTGTTTCCCCAAGCCGAGCTAAATGATAGTTCCTTGGGGGATTATTCCGTTCTTCGGTATTATGATGATTCCATCGACAATCCAATAATTACCGTAGTCCCCGTCTTGGCGCTCCATATGATCAATACCTATGCGACAACCGTCGCCAATTCGGGCGTTTTTGTCGATGATAGCACGTTTGACTATTGTTCCGCGCCCTATACCTATATTGGGAATACCCTTCGCTTGGTTTTCCAGTTTCTTTTCGTGGGGCTCATAGTAATTTGCACCCATACAATACACTCCGTCCAGGCTGGCACCGGACTCTATAAGGGTGCGAACACCCACTACAGAGTTCACAATTGACGCGTTGGTAATAATACTTCCTTCACCGGTGAGGGATTGACTTATAGTGCAGAAGTTGACTTTTGTCGCCGGCAGATGTCGCCGATGTGTATAGATAGGCATCTGCTCATCGTAAAAATTAAACGCCGGCGTAAGAGAGGCCAGGTTAAGGTTTGTTTCGTAGAAGGCTTTGATGGTTCCGATATCCTCCCAGAAGCCGTTAAACACATAAGTGTTCACATGCCTTTCACTAATTGCGATCGGAATAATCTCTTTTCCAAAATCGGTATAATTATTATCTAAAACCTTCTCCATAGTTTCGGCATTGAAGATATAAATGCCCATTGAGGCCAGGTACTCTTTTGAGGCGTCCGCCTGCATACCCTGTGAATAGAGGATGCTCTGGGGTACCTTCATCTCTTCTATATTGGCTTCGGGAGTTGGTTTTTCGATGAAAGAAACCGCCCGTCGGTTTTTGTCGGCCTTCATTATGCCCAAACCGGTTGCCTGGCTGCGAGAAACCGGAGTAGCTGCCACGGTAATCTCAGCACCGCTTTCTATGTGCTGATTCAACATATCTGCAAAATCGGTCCGATAGAGTTGGTCGCCGGCCAAAATCAGATAGTGAGTTGGTTCCTGATCGTGAAAATGGGTGAAGTTTTTACGTACCGCATCGGCTGTCCCTTCGTACCAGCTGGTGTTTTCAAAGGTCTGTTCAGCTGCAAGGACTTCGACAAAACCATGGGTAAATACATCGAAAATATAGGTGTTTGAAATATGGTTGTGCAGCGAAGCGCTGTTGAATTGGGTCAAAATATAGATTTGCTTGAAATTGGCGTTTATACAGTTAGATATGGGTATGTCGACCAACCTATACTTCCCGCCAAAGGGAACCGCCGGTTTTGCTCTGTCTTTTGTTAAGGGATAAAGCCGTGTGCCTTTCCCGCCGCCAAGCACAATTGATAGTACCTTTTCCAATGTTTTTTACCTCGCTTTCTATCATAAAGGGTAGTGGATCATTTGTTGAAGGTCAAGGAACTGAAGCAAATTCTAAATGCGGAAAGCTTTCGATCCCTACATTTAGAATTACTCTCCCCTAGAAATGTTGCGTTGGCAATGTTGAACAAATGTATGAGGACAGGTAATATCCTAATATGGCTTTTAATAATATTTTACCGCCGGATCTAAATACTGCTTCACTCTATTTTGTGGGGATTAAGGGTACCGGAATGTCGGCCTTGGCCGAACTCATGCTGAACCATGGTGCAGAGGTTTCGGGCAGTGATACGGAGGAGACCTTTTATACTGATGCGATTCTTAAAGACCTGGGAATTCGGTATGCTGAAGGGTTTCGGCCTGAGAACCTTCCCCCTCACACGGATTTGGTAATTTATTCCGCTGCATACAATCCTGAGACACATCCGGAGTTGCGCGAAGCTCGGGAACGTGGAATAGCCCTGGTGGAATACACCCAGGCTCTCGGAGAGCTGTCGCGGGACCTGCATGCCACCGGTATCGCTGGAGTGCATGGGAAGACCACCACCACCGCTATGGCCGGTACAATCGTAAAAGAACTCACTCTTCCGGCGGGGGTTCTAGTGGGGTCGGCGGTGAAAGCTTTTCAGGACCGGGCCACTTACTTTGGGGGTGACCGCTATTTTATTGCCGAGACCTGTGAATACCGTCGACACTTTCTCTCTTTTCACCCAAACCAACTGGTTATTACCACAGTGGATGCTGATCATCTGGACTATTATCATGATTACGCTGATATAGAATCGGCTTTTATTGAATATGCCTTGAAACTTCCCCAGGGGGGAAAGCTGATTTACTGCGCTGATGACCCGGGGGCGGCCGATTGTGCTGTGAAGGTGGGCCAGTTGCGCCCAGACCTGCAGCTGATTCCCTATGGGTTTAAAGCGTCCGGAGATTTTCAGATTGTAAACTACCAGGCTAGCCCTGGGCTGCATACATTTCAGCTTGCCGGATGGCCTACGGAGTTTCACCTAAAGGTACCCGGGCTTCATTCGGTGGTTGACGGGACTGCAGCAGCAGCGGTTGTACACGGTATCCTGCTGGATGCGAAGGGAAAAGTAACAGAATCGGATATCAAAGCAATTGCCAAGGCCTTGGGATCCTTCAGCGGCAGCAAACGGCGTTCTGAGATACTTGGAGAGCAGGCTGGAGTCTTGTTCGCCGATGATTATGGCCATCATCCTAAAGAGATTAAAACTACGCTCCAGGGTTTTCGCAATTTTTACCCCGACCGGCGTCTCATTGTCGATTTCATGTCCCACACCTATACTCGTACTCAAGCCCTATTACCGGATTTTGCTGCAGCCTTTTCGGATGCGGATATTGTAATACTTCATAAAATTTATGCCTCCGCCAGAGAAAAGATCGGGACTGTGGATGGACGAACCCTTTTTGATGCGGTCAGGCAGCAGCATCCCCAAGTGAGGTACTATCACGAGTTAGAAGATGCAGAGCCGGATTTAGAGGAGCTGTTGCAGCCCGGTGATCTATTTATTACTATGGGTGCCGGTGATAACTGGCGGCTTGGGCTTGCCCTGTATAATACCTTTGCATCGGAGAAAAATATATGATAAGCATGACCGGCTACTCGTACCGAGAATATCAGGATGAGCGGGTGAATCTCGCCCTTGAATTAAAATCCTATAATAATCGCTATTTAGACATTGTGGTGAACGCACCGCCCTTTCTCTCTCCACTGGAACCTGCGATACGTAACTATCTCAAATCAAAGATAGTCAGGGGGCGGGTTGAAATATCCCTGCGGGTAAAAGAGCTGGAAGAGGATTTGGAGGTGTATATTGATCAGAGGGCAGCCACACAGTATGCTGCGGCACTGCGCCGACTGGCGGAAACGGTCGGTCTGCAAGAAGAACCGCGATTAAACCACTTTTTACGATTAGAAGGGGTTATCAAACCGGTAAAGAACCGAGACCTCGAGTGGTTTGAAAAGTTGGTTCTCCAGGAGTTGGAAGCGGCTGCCACCGAATTTATACGTTCCCGACAGACGGAAGGTGAAACTACCGATGCGGATATTCGTAGCCTCATGCAAAGTCTTGAAGCTAACCTGGCCACCATAGAAGCCCATTCGGTCAAGCTCGAAGAGTATATTCGGAACCAGCTTACCGAGCGTTTTAAAGAACTGGTTGGGGATAATTACGATGAGAACCGCATTCTCTCCGAGACAGCTGTGATGCTGATGAAATACTCAGTGGGTGAGGAGACCGTACGGATGCGAAGTCATCTAGAGCAGTTTATGAACTACATGCAGGAAACCGGAGGTATTGGTAAGAAGCTTGATTTTATTTGTCAGGAGATGCATCGGGAAATTAATACTATCGGCTCAAAAAGTAGTATCATTGCAATAAACCAGGCTGTGGTCGAGGCAAAGGATGCACTGGAAAAAATAAGGGAGCAACTAAGGAATGTCGAATAAGAACACCGGCTTAAAAATTGCAATTTCAGGTAAGAGCGGCTGCGGCAACTCGTCTGTAAGTCGTATAGTCGCAGAAAGGCTCAATCTACGGCTCATAAATTATACCTTTCATGATATGGCCGATGAAAAAGGGATAGATTTCGAGGAGTTCTGCAGTCTGGCCGAACAGGATTACTCTTATGATCGGGAGCTTGATAGAAAGCAGGTCGAAATGGCTGAGGAAGGGAACTGTGTGTTGGGTTCACGGCTCGCAATCTGGTTGTTAGAAGATGCGGACTTGAAGGTCTATTTAAAGGCATCTCTGGAAACTCGGGCTGCCAGAATTGTCGAGCGAGAGGGTGGCAGTGTGGAAGAAAAACAGAAGGAGACCCATCGACGGGACCTGCGAGACAATGGACGGTACAAGAAAATTTACGGAATCGATAATGATAAATACGATTTTGCCGACTTACTTGTAGATGCGGATACCCAGAACCAGTTTCAAATAGCCGATATTATTATACGGGCAGTTGAATCTTTACAGAGCAAGGGTTAATTTGCTATACTGATATCAAATAGAATCTGACGTATTTAAACGACGTATATTAACTAGGAGACCCTTGATGATAATACCCCTCGATAAGCTTGTAAGCTGGAAAGGAAATATCTACGAAATGACCTCTGCCGCCATTAAGCGGGCAAATCAGCTTACCATCACCGGTGATGAGGAAGTTGAAAGAAATAACGGAAAAGTAGTTCCCACCGCCATCAAACAAATTCTTGATAAAAAAGTTGAGTATAGAATCGAAGAATAAACTACCCGCCATACTGCTGTTTGGTCCCACTGCGGTCGGCAAGACCGCACTGGTGGAACAGCTCTTTGTTCACTCTGCGCATAAGTTCGAGATAATCAATGCCGACTCAATGCAGGTATATCGATCCCTTGATATTGGAACGGCAAAACCTTCACCTGAACTACAGCGGCGTGTACCCCATCATTTGATAGACATTTGCAGCCCCTCTGAACAGTATGATGTCGGGCAGTTTGTACGAGATGCGGACCGTTTGGTACGGGAAATTTGCTCCCGCGGACGTATTCCATTGATCACCGGCGGGACAGCCTTTTACTTTTACCACTTTATGTACGGCCTTCCGCCGACCCCATCGGCGGATGTAGAAATTAGAGAGGCCCTCTATAAAAGACTGGGGCAATCGGGCAGGGACGAGCTGTTTCAGGAACTACAGCAGTGTGATCCTGCGACTGCCGAAAAGCTGCATCCAAACGATACTCAGCGATTGATTCGGGCGTTGGAGGTGCTGTATAGCTCTGGGAAACCACTGAGCAGCTACCAGCAGGCTCCCTCGCTGCGCTCCGGGTTTGAGTACTTAGTTCTCGGCCTGTACCGGGAACGGGCGGAACTATACTCCAGAATCGATCGCCGGGTCGAGCAGATGTGGGCGGAAGGGCTGGTGGAAGAAGTGCGATCGCTGACAGCACAAGGCTTCACAGCAAAAGATCCCGGGATGCGCGGAATCGGCTATCGCGAGTTTTTCGAAGCCCAAAACCCTGGGGTTGAAGGCTTTTCAAAAACTGGGTTTGATCAAATCAAGACAGAGATAAAAAAAAATAGCCGCCGTTATGCAAAACGACAAATTACCTTTTTCAAACGAATTGCCGAGACCGAATGGTATACTCCCGAAGAGTCGGAGAGGTTATCTGCACGGGTCTCGGAGTTCCTGCAGCCCGATTGATTTTGTTTGATATACAGTTGGTTTTGCGGTACACTTTTGAAAGGACAGAATAAAGGAGCCGAATAATGCATGAGGTCAGTAGAACACTGAATATACGATTTTTAATAGCAGCCCTGTTGCTTTGTAGTGCTTTCATGCCCTTGTGGAGCCAGGCTTCTTCCGGTGCAGATGCTGTCGCGGGAAGCTTAATTTATGCATCCGGTACAAGTTTCGAAGTAGTACGGGATGGTAAATCGGTAGAGTACAATCTTGCAGCTAATACTGTTGAGGGACTGGAGTTTTATCCCGGAGATTATATCAACACCTACATGGGTACTTTTTTGGAAATTCAGGTGACGGGATCTAGCAATGTGCTCAAGATAGCAGAGAATACCAGTTTCAAAATTGAAGAAACCTCCGAACCGGACGTCTCTAACTACAAGGTCTCCTATGGCCGGGTCCGGGCCAGGGTAAAAAAAATGGCAGGCTTATCACAGTTTGCATTAACAGGTCCGAGTATGGTCGCAGGGGTTCGGGGAACCGACTTTGGATATGATATACTGTACAATTCTGAAAAAAATACTACGGTCTCCTCTGTATACTGCTTTGAAGGGCAGGTGGAGGTTCAGCCTACTGCAAAAATAGTCACCGAAGAGGAGAGTATTGAACTTGCCGCAGATGAGATGATTTCAATCAGCGAAATAAGTGCTGATATGGAACCTCGTTATACCTTTCAAAGAGAAGCCCTTTCAGCGGAAATAGAGGCTTTCTGGAGGCAGTACGATTTTCAGGCCACTCCCATTGAAGTTTCCCCTGACAGCGAAGTTCCAACAGAGACCGGGGCTCCAACAAAAACTGAAGACGACGGAAAAGCGCCGCCTCCCGGGGCTCAGTTTAGGTTTACTCAGTCAGAGTTGAGGCGGGGTTCACTCTTGACCGCCGGTATAGGAGCAGTCTTCGGTGCAGCAGCACTGACCTTTGCCTATGCCGATCCCCTCGTTGGAGATATGAATCGGGATGTACGTGATAATTTAGCTCTTTCCATGAGCATTTCCAGTGGACTCTTTATTAGCACCTCCGTATTTACCTTTATTGCATCGCTGTTCTAAAGTCGTAAGGTTCATAGTGGGTTCGCTCAATACGGTCTATCTTCCAGCCCTTGGACGTTTCGATCATGTGCAATGTCTCTGTTATTCGGAAGGCCTGTACATCTTCGGTGGAGGAGACTTGGGCAAGCTCTTCTTCCGAGGTGAGCTCTTCAGCTTGAGGGGGAAGGGTAGACCACTTGATGAAAGATACCTCGTACTGTCGCTTTGCGGCGGTGGAGCTTATTTCCAGATCTGTGATGCCGAATACAAAACTGTTGTCCCGCAGCTCGGGCTGTCCGGCTGCAATCCACTCCGGGGCTGAGGTAAATACATCTTTCATCTCGATTCCCTGACGTACCCTAGAAATTACAAACAGATTAGTCACCTGGCTGATGTAAGATTTTCCGGCGGAACTGCTGGTACATGCGTTCATGGCCTCATGATTCAGGCTGTTTTGGCTTAGGTAAAACAGTTCAATTACTTCTGTGGGAGCAAGACCTTCGGTAATATCCGGTTCAAAGGCATTTTTCACAAAGGGAGCCGCAAAAAAGCCTATCACTATCAGAGCTGCAGCAGTTATAAAAATGGTAGATCCGTGCTTTTTTTTGAAGCTTCGCCTTTTTTCTCGTTTACGTACCGCCTGTTCCGCCGCATCGGCAACTTTTCGGCGCTCATCGGCTTGTTCCAGGTGAATGTTTTCAAAAATCGTGGCATCCCGCCAGGTGGAAATTTCGTCTGCAAACTCCAGGATTTTATCGGAAAAGGGCGAGGTATCGGAAGATCTGGAACTTGAGGCCTGTGTGCTTCTGGCTCGAGAGGCAGAACGAGAAGTAGAGCTCCTGTTATTCACCGCTTTGAACAGAAAATCAGCAATCCGTGGATTCAGTTGGGGCAGCTGTGAGTGTAGATGCACTACTGTTGGAGAATCCGAGGTATTCCTGTCTCTATGAGGCCCAGTCTGACTGTGGCTTTGGTTGCTGCTTTGGAGCAGTTGCAACTGCAGGTAATGCGCCAACACCGGTAGAAATTCTTGCTGTCCTCCGATAGCTCCTGTACTCTCCCTTTCCGATGTTCCGCGTACCTGTTCGTAATTCTGCTGGGTGAGCTGGGCAATTTGCGGATGAAGAAAATAGAAGTTGCCCCTTTCATCATAGAAGCTTGCCGAAAGGTAAAGCGCATCGGCATCAAGACCCTCACGACTCACCAGGGCATTAAGAGCCCGCAAATAACACTCGAGTATCCGAAGAGTTCCATCGATACTCATATGAAACACATCGCTGAGGGGGTGCAGGTCTGGGGATGTATCGGAGAAGGTCAGATAAAGCCATTTTTGGTGCTCCATGGTAGAGTTCCATCGCCAGGGGGAGATATTCTTTTCAGAGACGCACCAGCCGCCTAAGCTCTGAGGATTTCGAATCGTTTTGTGAAGACCCGAATGGGCAGGGGCGATTCTGATACCGGTGTATGTATACTCTCCACTGGTCAGGGGGGTGACCAGGGGTGGAGATATTTCCTTTGATCGAATTAGTGATGATGTCTGCATAAAATTATTGCTCCTTCTCTCCAAACACTATGGCAGTAAACAGATACAACTCGGCCTGGGGGCTGGTCCAGCAGTCGCCGGGAAGGCCTGCCTTTAGGCAGAGGTTGCTTAAGTATTGACGACGGTTCCAGCCCTGTTCTACCGGTACTTGGGGCAGTAATACGCCCGCACGGGCACCGGATTTAATATAGACCCCATGCACTCCCACTTCAACCTCTTCGGGCGATTCAGCCCGTTCCAGAGGGGTAAGCACGGAAATCTCTATGTCTACCGCATCCAATTCAGATAGGCCCAGAGGGGGGAACCGAGGATCTTCAAATGCGCTTGCCCGGGCTAACTCTTTTACCGCTTCGATAAGCGGTTTTGTGGCGATTATATGCCCGATGCAGCCCCGCAGTTTATCCCCCTTATGCAGGGTGACAAAGGCACCGCAGTTCTCTCTCAGATTCTCGGTTACCTCGGGATACTGGGGGGGCTCCCCGGTAAGTGCTCCGCGGAGGCTCTCGCGGGCCGTTTTTAGCAAAATTGATTTTTCCTGTGAAGAAAGAGTAAAACTCATAATTCCTCCCTGTCAGTGGGTGTCATTTTAGGGGTATAACCGGCAAAGCTTCCGTACCAGACCTCTCGCTGCTCCGGCTGTATTACCCCTGAGCGTCCCACCTCCAAATTGAGGTACGTAAGCTCTCTGTGGAACAGTTCCTGTACCAGCTGCAGTCCGCCCCGACCACAGGCTGTAATTAGGCGTGAGGCCAAAAAATCAGGCGAGTCCTGCCCAAGTTCAGAGAGTACACTCTGTGCCTGTCTTTGGGCATTCACTGAATCGGTAAAACCGCTGAGGTTAGAGCTGATGATAAACAGGCTGTGCGGGTCGCTATTCAACTGCAACTGTTTTAAAGTATGTGCGGTGTGCTGTATGAGCTCTCGTGAGTTTTGTCCCAGCAGCAGCGGCAGAATAATAGCCTTGGGGGCTGTTTGGGCAAGCATGGGCAGGAGTATCTCCTGGGAATGCTCCTCTGCAAAGGGAACATTATTTATCTGAAACGGGTTTCCATCGCTGAAAGAATTGACACTGGAATAACTATCGCTGGAACTGTCAATGAGGCTGCGGATCAGCTGGGTATCCACCGGGAAATCGGCGAGGGGACAGCTGAATGCTTCGAAACCCGGAAGCCACACCCGCTCCTCAAAATCCCGATGTACTGTGGATACAAGGACCACCCGTTCAATGTGCATGGCCTGAGATACAAGACGAAAGGCTCGGGCAAGGTAACTTCCTACATGCTGATATGAGGCATGGGGTACAAGCAAAACGCGCAGCTGCTGGTCCGGTAGAGGATTTGTCTGATTGTCCTCTTCGGCGGATGCCCTCTCCAGCCTATCCTGCACTATACGTGCAAGTTCATCCGCATCTTCCGGATAAAATATGCCGCTTACAATTGGAGCACGAAGCTTCGATCCAGTTTCCATAGTTATATTATCTCGCACTTGGCCTACTCTTTCAATCCATGTTCGAACAGGGATAATCTAGTAGTTCAGGTTTTGCTCGTATTAGCTGCCGAGTAGTCGCTGAATACGTTCTTCCTCAAGTTCTATTGAGATGTTTTTCTCCTGAGTTGGAATCACCAGGCCTTGGGGGCCCTCTTTTGCCCGTCGAAGGTATTTTACCTGGGTGTAATAAAGGTCAGCCTTACCTCCGGTTCTTCCTTTAGAGTAATGCAAAGCTAAATTGCCGGCATCCAGCAGGGTCTCCAGGGGAACCGATTTACCGGAGATGTATTTTATAAAAACATATCCCCCTGGATAATCGCGGGTGTGCAGCCAGTAATCATTGCCCCGCACATAATGACGGAGGAGAGCGTCGTTCTCCTTGGCGGTTCGTCCTACCAGAATTGTGAACTGTCCGGACTGAAAGCGTAAGCCCGGTGTGGTAGTACCGGGCTTTTCTCCTTTTTTGGGGCTGTACTGGGAAATAAACTCCTTAAGTGCCTGCAGCTGCTGTTCAGGGTTTTCGATTGCATACAGCTGTTCAGCCTGCTGCTGCAGTTGCCGCTTACTCTGTTCTAGGCTGGCAACTTCCTCTTTAAGATGCTCCCGTTGACGCTTTGCTTTCCTATATTTTTTATAATATGCCTCGCCGTTTTGCTGAGGGCTGAGGGTGGGATCTAATTCTATTTCGGAGGGGGCGTTCTCATGATAGAAATCATCCAAGCGTACCCAATGACTTCCCGGCGGAATTACATACAGATTGGCCATTATAAGGTCACCGGTCTGTTTTAAGCTCTCCAGTTCTTCATTGTCATAGGACTTGCGCTGTAGTTCGGTGAGTTTAGAATCGATATTGGCTATCTGTTTTTCATGCAGTGTTTTTGCCCGCTCTCTAAGGTTGCCTAACTCTTGTTCGATCTCGCGCTTGAAATACTCCTGCTCAATGAACTGATTGAAGCTCATTGAGGCGGGGTACTCACGGGGGGTGAACTTTTTGGCGGCGGAGACTTCCGGGATTTTTGATTTGGCCTTGGCAATCAGCTCTTGGGGGTTAAAGTACTCGCCAGAAACTTCGTTGCGCTTGGGGCGCCGGTAAAATGCGTCCAGGATGACATTACTGCTGTCGGTGGCGATAATATTTGCAGCTCCTCCCCACAACCGCAGGTACAGCAGAGTTGTTTCTCCTGCGCGGGTAATCTCCAGGCGTACTATCCGCTCGCCGCCTATCTGTTCTGCGGTGCGAATCTTCCCTCCCTTGATGCGCGAGCGCAAAAACTGGGCAAAACGCTGCAGGGGAACTTGATTTTTGAAGGAACGGGTGAGGCGATGGAGACGGGTTTTTCCTTGGGACAGAGAAATGAACAGGCTTTGTCTATTTCCCGGAGCGTAGAGGTCAAGCACAAGGGTCTTGAAATCAGGTTGCCGAATTTTCTGGATAGAGCTGTTCTCAAGTTGAAGCTCTCCCAGAACGAGATCGATCTCTTTCCAGTTTAATGACAACGGTTACTCCAGATTGTGGGTTAGCAATGTCTCAAGAAATATCTGCTCGTCATCGCTGCTGAAAAAGATCAGGTACACCTCTCTAGGGAGGCTGTGACAGCCGAGAAACTGCTTGATAGTCTGAAACACAATAGTGGCGGCCCTTGATTTCGGAAAGCCGTATACTCCAGTGCTGATAGCTGGAAAGGCAACTGTTTTTAATCCGGTTTCAGCAGCAACTGAAAGGGAATTGATATACGCCGCTTCAAGCTGTTGTTCTTCATTTTGATTACCCCCGTGCCATACCGGGCCGACCGTATGTATTACATGGGAAGAGGGGAGCTTACCTGCATTGGTAATCACTGCTTTACCGGTTGGAAGACCTTCCGGATACTGATGTTGCCGGATCTCCTTGCACTCCCGTAGAATTGCAGCACCTCCACGGCGGTGGATCGCCCCATCAACCCCGCCGCCCCCCATCAAACTGGAGTTTGCGGCATTTACAATAGCATCAACTTCAATTGAGGTAATATCCCCGGTTTGAACAATCACACGATCCTGCAGCAGCTTCTTCATAAGATTCCTCCTATTAAGAAAATAGCCGAATACGGCTATTTTCGTCGTTTCGGTTGCCGCGAAGCGGCATGCGAAACTATTTTGAATAAAGCGCATCTAAGTTGGCTACTAAGCTATCCATCTGTTCTTCGGTTCCTATGGTAATACGAACAAACTCTTTAATACCAGAATGATTAAAGTGGCGAACTAAAATTCCCCTCTGTTTTAAATCGGAATACAGAGTATGTCCGTCAATTCCCGGGGCGGATGCAAAAATAAAGTTGGCCGAGGAGGGCAACACATACCACCCTCGAGTACGAAGCCTGTCGGTTGTGTTCTCGCGGGTTTCAATTACCTTCTTTTGGATTTTCTCATAGTAGCTTTCATCCTCCAATGCGCGAAGGGCGAGCTGCTGGCTTAAGCGGTTTAAAGGATAGGAATTGAACGAGTCCTTTACGGTGAAAAGCGTGGCTATAAGTTCCGGATTTCCCAGGGCGAAGCCGAGTCGCAAACCGGCCAACGAACGGCTTTTGGAAAAAGTGTGTACCACCAGTAAATTGGGAAACTCTCGAACCAGACCGCTGCAGGACTCGGCACCGAAATCAACATACGCCTCGTCGATTACATATACACGGTCCCTGCGTGCCGAACGCAGAAAGTCGGTGATTTGATCTTGAGCAAGTGCAACTCCCGTGGGAGCATTTGGATTAGGAAAAATGACACCCGAAAAAGTATCCTGTTCACTGAAACCCGATAGCTGCACTGAAAAATTTTCACTCATTGGAATTTTCCGGTATTCCAAGCCGTAGTAAGAGCAGTACACCGGATAAAAGCTGTAAGTGTGGGCTGGAAAGAGAACCGGTCCCTTCTGGGGGTCAAAAAAGGCGTAAAAAGCAAACGAGAGAACCTCATCCGATCCGTTTCCGACGAAGACCTCCTCTGTGGACAGTCGATAGTGCCCGGCCAATGACTCACGGAGCTGTGTAGAGCTGGGATCGGGGTAGAGCCTGAGTTCCTCTGCGCTGTATTCCTGAAGCTGAGTCTGGACAGCAGGGGCGGGGGGATAGGGATTCTCATTTGTATTCAGTTTGATGTAGGTTTTATCCTGGGGCTGTTCGCCGGGGGTATAAGGGGTCAGCCCGCGGGCTCGCGCCGAGACAAGTGCTGGGTTCATATAACCTCCTGGATGCCTGAAGTGTGTTCTGTATGCAGAAGTGGTCGGATTTCAGCCACCATGTAAAATGATCCTGTTACTAGGATCGGACGGGTGCCCCCGGAGAGCTCCAAAGCTTTTTGAAGGGCAGTGCTTGGGTTTGTAATCAGCTCTGCTGATGCGGTAAGACTGTGAAATACCTTTACCACATCCTCCGGAGAGTTCGGTTTAAACCTTCCGGGCTGCGAAATAATAATATCACTGAAGGCCTTTGTGACAGCTTCGGCCATAGCGAGGGTGTTTTTGCCCTCTACCGAGCCGAAAATACAGATGCCCTGCGAGCCGTACACCTGCTGGAACGCAGCGACTGTGCGCTGTATCGATGAGGGGGTATGCGCTCCGTCAAGGATTACCGCCGGGGCGGATCGGCACTTTTCCATTCGTCCCGGCAAGCCGGCGGATGCCACAGCCTGCAGCATAGCAGGATAGCTGCTTGAGGCGAACTGTTCCGGCAGCAGCACCCGCATAACACTAAGAGCCAGTGCAGCGTTTTCAGCCTGCACCTCCCCCTGCATTGTTAGTTTGAGTGCAACCTCTTTGTCTTGAGGGGCGCGGGAACTATTCTTCCCTTGGGAGTCGTCCTTCCATTGAAGCCGCAGGCGGGTACCAAGGGAGTCGACCGACGCCGAGAACTCTTGGAGGTAGTCGGGAAAGTAATAAAATGGACTCTCCATGTGTTCTGCCTTTTCCCTGAGCACCTCCAGGGCTTTTTCCCCCTGACGAGAAACAAACACCGGTACCCTCGGTTTGATAATTCCGGCCTTTTCGGAAGCGATCTGTTCCAGGGTCGAGCCTAAAATGTCGGTATGTTCCAGCTCAATTGGAGTGATGACCGCCGCCTGTGGGGTGATTACATTGGTGGCATCCAGCCGTCCCCCGATTCCCGTCTCTATTACCGCATAGCTGCATCCGGCCTCTAGAAACAGGAGAAATGCATAAAGGGTAAATAATTCAAACGCCGTCGGTTCGGCCTCCCCGGCCAGTACCGTACGGCTAAACTCCGGAAGGGCCTTTTTTATTCGACCGCCGACCTTGAGGTACAATTCGGTTGGGAAAAAGTTGCCCGCCCTGGTGATGCGTTCCCGGTAGTTGCTGATGTGGGGAGAACTGTATAACCCGGTGGTAAAACCAAGAGCTTCCAAACCGCGGGCAAGATAGATGGCGGTAGATCCCTTTCCCTTTGAACCGGCGATATGAATGGTGTGCAGCTGAGTCTGCGGATTTCCAAAAAAATTGAGGAGCTGATGCATGCGGTCCAGGCGGTATTCTCGAATTGTCTGCTTTTGCTTCTGTTCAAAATTTACAAATGATCCAAAATAGGCGAACAGCTCTTCAACCGGGTTACTGGATCCGCTCATTCCTCCCTCCGCATCTTAAGGGCGTTTCCATGGGTGATGAAGCCTTCATAGTCGGCAATACGTATTACGTGCTCTTTCAACTGTTGATACCCGCTTTTCTCTGCATACACCACCGATGAAAATTTTATAAAATCTCGGACCGATACCGGAGAGTAGCTCTTGGCCCAGCCGCCGGTGGGTAATACTGCATTTGCACCAGTACTGTAATTGGCCGCCGAAAAGGGAAGGTGCCTTCCCAACAGGATTTCACCGGCATTGGTGATTTTTTTCATGCTGTAAAAGGGTTCGCTGGTATTAATCAGCAGGTGTTCCGGGGCAAAGCGGTTCGCAATTTCAACCGCCTCATCGATAGATTCGGTGAGGATAATACCCCCGTATCTGTTAAACACATCCTGTACAAATCCGGCCCGCGGTGCGGGCAGGGAACTGCCAATTTCGCTTACACTGGAGCGGACCTTTTCTGCCAGGGCGGATGAGTCCGTCAACAGCAGAGCACAGGAGTCGGATCCGTGTTCCGCCTCGACCATTAAATCCAAGGCAATATTCCAGGCATCCGCCTGTTCGTCGGCAATAATCATAGATTCCGAAGGACCGGCGGGTAAGCCTGCATCTATTTTAGAGGCCAGCAGGCGTTTGGCCGCCGTGACGTAGCTGCTGCCGGGACCGACTACCTTGAGCACCCCCGGGATGCTTTCGGTACCGTAAGCCAGGGCTGCAATTGCATGGGCACCCCCCACCCGAAAAACTTTCTCGATACCGATAAGCTCGGCAGCGTACAGACAGGCCGCATCGACACTTCCGTCCGGGTTTGGCGGGGTGACAATTTGAATTGAAGGAACCCCTGCGATTTTTGCGGGCACCGCCAGCATATACAGCATAGAAGGAAAACTGCCGCGGCCCCGCGGAACGTAGAGTCCGGCCGAATCAATCGGCAGAGCCCGTTCCCCGGCTATAAGTCCGGGGTGCAGCTCCTTCATGTGCATGCTCTCCGGCTTTTGAGACAAGTGGTAGTCCCAGGTAGTATTGACTGCAAACTCAATGGATTTCTTAAGGTCTTCATCAAGGGCTAAAGCCGCGGCTTCGAACTCCTCCGGTTGTACCTGCAGCGGTATAGCCCTAAGGTCGGCCTTATCGAAACGTTGAGTATACTCTATGAGGGCCTGATCGCCCTTTAGGCGCACCTGCTCGATTATCTTTGCGATCGAATCCTCTACCTCAGAAATATCTATTTCCGAGCGCTGAAACATCCTGCTCTTTTGTTCGTCGCTGTATTCTTTCCATTTTTGTATGTATATCTGCATTTCTCTTTCCATGTAGTAGTTAAAATACTGTAGTACACCAACCCGAGACAGTCAATGTCGGTTGCACTAGTTTCTACCTCATGCGCCGCACCAACATGATTTAAAGTGAAGATGGGAACCCTTGAAAAAATGGCATTTTTTGCAGAGTATTTTGGAATGAATATCAAAGGCATCCCGATGGGTTTGTTTGAAACCCCGTGTCCCTATATCGATGGGCTCACGTTTGAAAGTGAAACCATTGTGGTCCGCGAGATTGACGCTGAAGGCTTGAATTTCATGCTTTCAATCGGTTTTCGGCATTTCGGAGAACACTTCTTTCGGCCCCTGTGCAGTGAATGCCGCCAATGCATTCCAATACGTGTTCCGGTACAAGCGTTCACCTTCACCCGCAGCTTCAGACGCCAGCTGAGGAAAAACCGTCATTTGAAAGTCATTTTGAGTGAACTTGAGCCTACTGCAGAAAAGTATAAGCTGTACTGTGCCCACTCGGAGCGTTTCGAGTACAACGGAGAGCCGAGCTATGAGGATTTTACACGCTCCTTTTTTGAGAATGCACCCTATGGAAAAGAGCTGCAGATATACGAGGGGCAAAAATTGTTGGCAGTGAGTCACATGGATATGACCCCCACTGTGCTGTCTGCAATTTATTGCTATTGGGATCCGGCCTATGCCCATCTGAGTCTCGGCACTTATGCAGTGCTCCGGCAAATAGCGTTGGCGAAACAGCGGGGTAGTGAATATGTTTATCTTGGGTACTATGTACATGAAAATGCCCACATGAACTACAAAGCGAAGTTTAAGGAGATTGAGGCATTGTTAACAGAATACAACTGGGTTCCCCTTTTGGATAAAGAAAAACAGCATGTACGCAGGGAAGTAGTTGAACACGGTTTTATCGCCCAAACTCGTCT
>JAWLDZ010000002.1:96084-97253 GCA_041686355.1 Spirochaetaceae bacterium | reverse complement strand
GTGATAAGCTGGATAAATTTATTGTAAAGCGGTTTTGAAGCACACATTTGTTCATCCTTGTAATAGTAAGTGGAAACCCTGCAAAGTGCAAGGAGGAATTTAGATGCTTAAAGGTGAAATTCAGTTCAGGGAGTATCTACAAAAGGTAGCGCATATCCAGAAGCGCGAAGAACCGTATTATATTCGGTGGGTAAAAGATTTTAAGAACTATTTTCCGGAGGAAGTACACAACAGAAGCACCATATTGGAGCAGTATAAAGGCATAATAGTCTATCGCCTGCAAAGTTGGCAGGTGAGGCAGGCCCTTTCCGCTGTAAAGCATTATTGGTACTTCTTAGACAGTCGTTCTTCAGACCCTTCTCTCAACCAGGATTCTCCTGGGCATACCCCTGCCTCCAGCACCAACAAGGTGGAGATAGAGGTGATGGAAGAGGCCAGGCGCATGCTAAGGCTCACCCACCGCTCTTATAAGACTGAATGCTCTTACATGGGCTGGATAAGGCGTTTTATAGATTATATAAAGAAAAACCGTCCTCAATTTGAAAGAGAATGCATCGACCAAGCCGATCTAAAGAGTTTTCTTACCTACCTTGCCGTTGAAAAACATGTTGCCTCCTCAACACAGCAGCAGGCTTACAACGCTCTGTTGTTTCTCTTCCGCCATGTATTCGGAAAAACTGTAGAGGGCCTGAATGAAACCATACGCGCGGTAAAACCTAAGCGCCTGCCGGTAGTTCTCAGTGAGACGGAAGTTTCCGGTCTGATTCACCTGCTCCCTGCACCATATGACTTGATGGCCATGATCATCTACGGCGGTGGTCTTAGACTCGCAGAGTGTATCAGTATTCGTGTGCATGATCTTGATTTTGACAATGAACGAATCACTGTTCATGGCGGCAAAGGCGATAAAGATAGAATCACGCTATTTCCAAAGGCCTTACATTCAGCTCTACAAAACCATCTTAAGGAAGTACGAAAACTCTATGAAGAGGACCGCCGTCTGAACCAACCCGGTGTGCCCCTACCCCAGGCTCTGCAGCGTAAGTATAGATCAGCCTCTTTGGATTGGGGCTGGTTTTGGGTCTTTCCCTCCCCTCGTCTCAGTATAGACCCCCGCAGCGGCGATACCTATCGTATGCACTTGTATCCCTCGACACTACAAAAACACT
>JAWLDZ010000002.1:0-95984 GCA_041686355.1 Spirochaetaceae bacterium | reverse complement strand
GCTGGTTTTGGGTCTTTCCCTCCCCTCGTCTCAGTATAGACCCCCGCAGCGGCGATACCTATCGTATGCACTTGTATCCCTCGACACTACAAAAACACTACCATGATCTACACTCACGTGGCGGTAAAAAACAAGTTAGGAGTAATCAGTCCTCTAAGCAAGCTCGAGCTGTGAGGGTTGTGAGTGCTGTGAGCCCTGTTTTCAGCCCAGCCATTTGGTCAAAATCTTTTTGTAGGCGCCGGTGTTTTTCAGCTCTTCCAGGGCACGGGAAAATTGGTCGATGTAGGCGGGGTCGGTTTGGGTGCTGAAGACCATGTAGATGTCGCCGGAGATGTCCTTCATTTCGAGTACCGGTTCAAACTGTGTGGCATCGTAGCCCTTGGCCTGGATGTGCCGCGTGGCCTGAGAGGCGGTCAGGGCAATCAGGTCCACCTTTTCGGCCAGCAGGGCTGCAAAGTTTTCCGTCTGCTCATCTACCGGAAAAAGTCCCTCTCCGGCTTCCAAGCCCCGGTCGCGGAAGTAGTGGTGCTCAAAGTTGTCCTCCACAACCCCAATGCGATAGCTCAGTGCATCTTTCATCGAAGAAGGATTTACATCATCCCGACCGCCTTTACGGTACAGGTTCATCTTGTCGGTGAAAAGCGGCCCTACCCACTGGAACAGATTCTCACGGTCTTCGGTGCGCAGCATTGAATACAGAAGGATGTTCGGCTCGCGCAAGGCGATATGGTAGCCGACGGTCCAGGTCATAAATTCGATTGACCAGTGCAGGTCGAGGCGCTCGAGCAGCGCCTGCAGGATTTCGGTGGAAATGCCGGTGGGACCGTTGGAGCCCATATAGTTGTAGGGGGGCATCTGCTCGGCAATGATGAGCGGCGCGGTTTTGTACTGTTCAATCTCTTTTTTGAGTCCCGCCAGGTTGTCCTTGTTGGTGCTCTGCAGGGCGGCGAGGCTTTCTATCGTTGAGGATACGGTTTCGATTTCATTGGTGATGCTGTGCACCTGGTCGAGGTTGTTTTGTGACAGTTGTGACAGTCCGGCCATAAACTCTTCGACACTGTTCATCCGGCCGTTCATTTCTTCGGATGAGGATTGGACGTCCTGGCTGATATCCTTCAACTCAGTGAGGGATGTGGTAATTTCATTGCTGCTGGTGGCCATCTCGCTCATGCCGTTCATCATCTCTCCCATGCTCTGGGAGAACTCTTGAATCTTAGTGAGGATGTCGTGGATTGAGCCACCGGTTTTTTCTGCAATGGAGGACATGGTTTCAATGTTAGCGGATATTCCCTGCAGTTCATTGGTAATAGAACTGGAATTTTCTCCGGTGGTTTCTGACAGCCGGCGGATTTCATCGGCAACTACTGCAAAGCCCTTCCCCGCCTCCCCCGCATGAGCGGCTTCTATGGCGGCATTCATGGACAGAATGTTCGTGTTTTCAGAGAGGCTTTTGATTACTTCGGTCATTTCGTACATTACCGATGTAGATTGTGCAATTTTGCGGGTTCCCTCCAGGGTACTGTCCATGTTCTCTTTACCCTCTTCTGACAGCTGCACCAGGTGTTCGATTGTCCTGTTATTGCTCTGCATGTTTTCGGTAATATTTTGAATGGTGGCATGGGTCTCTTCTACTGCGGCGGAGGATTGGGCAACTGCAGAGGACTGAGAGGTAATAAGCTGAACTACATTGTTCAGATGGCTGTTAATGCCGCGGACATCTTCATTCGACCGGGAGAGACTTTCGTTGAGGGTGCTAAACTCTTTCTGTAATCCCTGCATGGTCTCTGAAATATGTCGAACAAAAGTTTTAATTTCTTCCGATTTTTCCGTTAATTCTCGTCCTATGTTAGTGCCGAATTTTTCAATATTCCGCATTCTAAGCAACAAAATATTGAAATGGTTGATAAACCTGTTGTAAGCCCGGGAAAGTTCTCCGATTTCGTCGGCCTGTTTCAGTGGATTAACCTCGCTCAGATCTCCGTCTCCGCTTGTGAGCGAATCCATCTGTTTAATAATGGTACGAATCGGTTCTATCACCTGCCGCCGCAATAACACCAGTGCTAAAACAACAATTATCAAAAAAGATACGCCGTACACTCCGAACTCGACTACAGCACCAGCGAAATTGATGTGTTCTAGTACCAGACTTCGTAAAAACGCTGCCAGAGCAATCAGAACTAACCCTATACCGCCGAAAATAAATGTAAATTTGAAAGTCATAGGTATAGAATACAGCATTTCTGTAATATGTAAATAGAAAATTTGTAATATCCAAAACATATAATTTATTTATGTTTACTTATTATTCAAACATTACGTTATTTTGTTTGACTTTTGACAAACATTAATGTATAATCATTTTATGAACATTGAAAACACATTGGATCAGACCGACCTTGTGGCTTTACTGCAAGGCTTTAAGCAAACCGCAGAGCACTACAAATGTGTATACTGCGATGCTGAATTTGAGGAGGGTATTATCTACCCTTCTGAATCACATCTAATGGACGCTCGGCGGGCCGCAGCTGTTCACGTTCAGGATGCGCATGGTGGCCCCTTTAAGGCACTTCTGCATCAGGACCGTAGGATCACCGGTTTGACCGAGCTTCAGGTGGAGTTACTGGGCTTGCTTCACGCCGGCTACAGTGACGCTGAAATTGCCCGTATGGGCGGCGGTAAAGCAGAGTCAACAATCCGTAATCACCGATTTCAACTGCGAAAGCGTACCAGGGAAGCTAAGGTCCTCTGCACCCTTATGGAGCTCCTGGATATACACAGCGAGAGGAAAAAGGCCGCAGCTTCGGATTTTTATCAGTTCGCCGGACCGCTTACGGTGGATGATGAGCGGGTAGTAGTCACCAATCGTGAAGCTGAAAAAATAAAAAATAAGTACTTGAGAGTCCACACGATGGCTGACAACCGTACCATCCCTCTGGAACTGGTCCGTTGGCCGAAAAAACAGAAGGAGAAGCTGGTCGTGCTTGATTATATAGCACGCCTGTTAGAGCCTGACCGGGAATACAGTGAACCGGCGGTAAACGCTGTGCTGTCGGAAGTGGATGAGGACTATGTAACCCTTCGCAGGTATTTAGTCGACTACGGTTTGCTGCTTCGGCAGCCGGGAGGCGGCGCCTACCGCCGATCTTCCCGATAGCTATGCAGTAGACTCTCCATCCTAGCGGTACTGTCGGCCAAGCCTCCCGGCCGCGAACGCTGCAGCCAGAGCCGGCGGTACTCTTCTATGAGCGGCTCAAGCTCTGCGGCCAGTGCTTTACGCTCTTCGGAAGCTATCTCGGCCACGGTTAGTTGGTCGGTTGCCATCTGCAGACGTCCCAGCCGGCATCCGTGTTGAAGCAGTTTTTGAGTGAACTGCAGCTCTGCGGTATACCGGGCGGTTTTACTGCTTAGGTCGGGCGCCGACATGGCCCGGTCGAGGTTCGCTTTAGCTGAATCCAACAGCTCATTCTCGTTCTCAAAGCTATAGTTTTGGAATTGATGATATTCACTGCGGTAATAGGGAAACACCGGATCTAACAACAACACCGCCGGCAGTGACACATTGTGCAGCCTCACTCCGGACTGCTCCCACACATGTTGCAGCTGCATTGCCGCAGCTGCCAGTTCCCGACTTCCTTCGAACACGTGCACTGCTAACACTGCTTCCGGATCCGAGAGTGTGAGAGCCTCGAGGTTCCAGGCTGCACATGCGCCGAACAGGAATCCCGGCAATCCGGCGAACAGCTGCTGCCAGTGGCCATTATCACCCCATTCGCTCACAAGCAGCCCTTCCGCCCCGTACTTCATTCCCTGGGCAGCCCCGTGCGCAATATTGAGGCGGGTATTTTCCCAACGGCCGCCCAATGAGTTCCAGGCAGAATTTCCGGTACACACGTAAAAAGACAAATTTGATGCGGCTATCTGTTCACATTCGTGCTCAAAGGGATGGTCGGCCTCATACCCCCAGTTTATCAGCACCATATCCTTCGGCAGCTCTTCTATCAAATGGGGATACTTCATAACAATATCCCCGTACACCTGAACACTTTTTCCCTTGGACCGAGCCAGACTGTAGATTTTCATTAGAAAGTTAAAATAGAGACGATCGAGTCCTTCAGTTTCGCATAGTGCTTTGCTGCGCCCCTTCCCTAGTTCCCAGGGCTCATCACCGCCGATATTCAGGTACCCAGATTCAAAACACGGGAGCAACTCATCATACAGTTCGCTGAGAAATGGAATTGCTGCATCAACAGCCGGAGACAGAGTCGACGATGAGAAGCGAAACTCGCCCCAGGGATCATAAAAGCCGCCGGGAGATTCGGCTAAATGCGTATATTCTTCGTGCTGCAGCCAGCGTTCCATGTGTCCGAAGGAATTTTGATTGGGTACCAGCTCTATTCCACGTAGCCGGCAGTACTCACCCAGCTCGCGCATCTCATCAGCGGTCAGTGGTGATGCATTTTTCCATACGCTTTTATGACCGCTGTAGGCGAAGGTATGCTCGGTATACAGCTGGAGTTGGTTGTATTTCCATTCGGCCCACATGTTGATCAGCTCTTTCAGTGTCTCCAGCGTCGGTACCCGGTCCCGACTGATGTCATACAGCACTCCGCGCACTTTGTAATCGGCCCAGTCTTCAAATTGGCCAGTCGGCACTCCCCCGCTGCTGCTCTGTCTGAGAATCTGTTTTATAGTCTGTAGCGCATAGAACAGACCGCTTCTCGCTGCAGCCTCGATCTCAACGCCGTCGGAGTGAATTTTTAATTGGTACCAGTCGTGTTTTCCCGGCAACGGCTCAACAAGTGTATATGCAAACCCGTCCGGTAATGGTTTATCGAGGGTAAAATCGTATATTTGCTTTTGTTGAACGGCACTTAGCTCGAAGGTGGCCTTTCCGAGTTCAATTGAACGCGGCTGCGGCACTAAAAGCGGTCGTTTAAGCGGTTTCAGTTGTTTCATACACTACTGCTTCCATCTTTCATAGTCTGCGGCAATTGCCAGCAGAAACCAGGCCCCATGCGGTATCCACTGCTCGCTCCAGCGCCACCGGTGATCACCCCTCCCTTCTACTTCGGGCGGCAGAAAATCAATATCCCCTTCGTCCACAAACCCGGCCGTAATGCCGTTGCAGATTCCCCCCGGCGCATTCGGGTAGAACTCTTCGTAGCGCGGGTTACTCCGCCCGTGTCCCTGCAGCATACACATGTCGTAGGGGTTTCGCCCGAGAATCCAGTGCAGCTGCGCATCGGCAAACTCGTCCAGCTCTTCTTTTTCAACCGCGTTTCTTTGAGATGACTCGCCAGGCAGATCACCCACATACGGTTTTGCCCGACGGACCGCACAGGATAGCGAGGCCAGTCGGGCATTCTCGCCCTGCCACCAGTAGCCGCTCTCATTCGTATGCGGGATAAAGAAGGCTGCCCGAACGGCACCTTCCACCGGTTTTACCCACTGCCGCGCCAATAGAAACGGATTTTGAACGCCGCCGGTCACAGTCAATATATCCTTTGTTGCCCAACGTACTAAATCCTCGCTTTGCGCCCTGCTATCCGCACTCACTTCGGCAATTTTGAGGTACTCGGTAAGGGCGACAATTGGCAGGCCCGCTTCGACCGCATGAAAATAGGGCCGCTGCGAGTCGGGCTCCACCAGCCAATATCCTTGCTGCCGGTCGTACAGGCGGTATAGTTCACCCGCCCGAGCTTCTGCGGCGGCTAAAAAGCGCTGGTCGCCGGTGGTTTTGAAAAGTTCCTTTGCCGCCATCAAGGCACAGTATACGTCGATGATGTTTTCACGGCCGTTGTCCAGGTACCCGGTTCCGTACTGCAACAGATGATCCCATCCGCGCAGAGCTGCCTGCAGATAGTCGGAGGTTTCGTATTCGCCGGAGAGTCTGCAGCGGGCCGCCCGCGCCAGGGCGGCTATCGCCATTCCGCCGCCCTGGCGTAAGCCGGCCTGATAATTATCCATCCGGATGCCCTCCTTGCCGCGGAAGGCAGAAATCATCCGTTTGTCGTTCTCTTTGCTCCACTGATCGAACAGGGTTATGTAAAAATACCCCTCCGGGTCCTGCATCCGCATCAGAAAATCGGTACCGTACAGCGCCTCTTCCAGCGCCCGCTCTTCTAATAGTGTACCGCCGTACTTTGAACTCTCCGCTAAACTGTCCTTCAACTCAAACAGCGCCCATACAACCAAGGGAATCTGCTGAGGGTTCATGTAGTTGGCATAGGAGAGGTGCGACAGGTACTTGCTGTAGTCGCCGGCCGCATCGTACCAGCCGCCGTGAACATCAACCTTATCCGTACGTCCGCCGTAAAAACCGACCTGCCGGTCGGTTTCGTCCCAGCGCCAGCCGGCCCGCTGCGACTTAAAGTAAAACAGTACATCCGAGATACAGCTGTCGGCGAGCAGTCCCGGTTCAACTTTAAACGTTGAGCTTTCAATTATCTCCTCGCCATCCCGCAGCCGCAACTTATACCGTCCCGCTTCTTTCAAACCTGAAAAATCGATATCGTGGAAAAAGCGGCCTTTCCAACCTTGAACCTCTGTGCGCATTCCAGGCGCAGCCAGAGATAGCGTACCGTGTGCACGATCTGTACCGATCAGAAATACCTCCGCCCCGGCGCTCAGCGATTCCCCCGCCTCCCCCGCTATGAGGGCAGTCTTCCTCCCGTCGATTTCATAACCAATGTGATTTGTGAGTATAAACACTGTAAATCCTTTTACCCTTTAATTGCTCCCCCGACAACTCCCCGAGTGAGCTGTCGCTGGAAGGAAAAGTACACTACCATGGTCGGCGCGGTGGCGATTACCAAGGCTGCCAGCTGCCATCCGAGCTGCGTACCGGTCAAACTCGAGAATGAATAGACCCCTACCGGCAGGGATTTGGTGGCATCGGAGCTCGCCAGTACCAGTACCATTAGAAATTCGTTCCAGATGCCTAATGCACTTATAATTCCCACCGTCACCATAACCGGCTTGCACATCGGTGCAATGATGCTGAGAAAACTCCTGAAGGTGCTCGCCCCGTCTATCTTGGCTGATTCTATCAGACTGCTCGGCAGACCGCGCATAAATTGAGTGGTCAGTAGGACGGAGATCGGCAGTCCGAAGGCGACATAGGCAATGATGATGCCAATGTGGGTATCGGTGAGGTTTACCGACGAGTACATTAGAAACAGCGGAATAATAACCTGGTGCTGACTTATCAGATACCCAAAGCCTATCAACGCCATCAAACCCGCCGAGATTTTCTTAAACGGCATTTTGCTGAACCCGAAAGCCGCCATCAGTCCTAAGAAAATGATAAAGAAAGTCGAGACGGTAGTATAAAGAATACTGTTTAGGAATTTGAAACCCAAACCGCCGCGCTCAAAGGCCGATGTGTAGTTAAACCAGATAGTTTTCCAGCTTAGCCTCCAGCGCATTTTATCCGGGAGCTGTGATAGGGTCAGAGTATCACCAGGCTTGAGAGCGGCAATCTGCGGCGGCAGTTCCTCTTTCACCAAAAAATGAACCATCAGCCGCCGTCCAGGGGCGATAGTGCTCGATTCGATGATCAAACGCTCACGGATATCCTTGTCGGTATCATAATCGGGAATAACATTAAGCTGCGTGGCTATCACCTCATATTGATCGTTGTAGTTATCAAACAATTCGTGCGGAAAGGCAAAAATGTCACGGGTCAGCTCTTCATTGGACTTAAAAGATGAATATCCTAACCAAAACAGGGGGAGGATAGTAATCAACACCCAGGTTATTAAGACAGTATATGAAAGCAACTTGCTTACCAGCGCCGAAGGGGAAAATTTTTTGTCGGATACAACATCGCGCGGCATTTATTCCTCCTCTCCGGGATTAAACCGTTTGCTGATTAAATTACTGATAACTATCATAATAAGACTGATAACTACGATTGCATTAGAAATAGTAGATCCGTACGCAAAACGCATCGGGTCGGAATAGTCTCTGAAAGCTGTCTCATACATAAAAATTGGAAGCACCAGGGCGTTTTGTCGCTGCAGCCCCTGGGTAGTGATACCAAAAATCAAATCGAATCCCTTCAAAGATCCGGCAATTGCGAGTACCGAGGAAATCAGGATTGTTCCCCACAAAATAGGAACTATAATCCTCATGAAGATCTGTGCCTCATTTGCCCCATCTATCTTGGCAGATTCAATCAGGCTGTCTTCTATCTTCTGCAGGTTGGCCAGAAAGATGATCATGTACAATCCGGTGTAAATCCATATCAGTGCAAATCCGATCGGTATCATAACCTGATTCGCGTGCAACATCATCGTAAATTGGGCAGATGGGTCTCCGGTCACAAACTGAATTATGCCGGATACCGGACCGTCGGCCTCGAACATGCGCTTCCAGATGGTTCCGATTACGATGACCGATAGAAAGTGCGGCAAAAACAACATCGACTGGAAAAAAATCCGTGCCTTTACCATATTTCTGTATAAAATATAAGCCAACACAAAACCTATTGGAATCTGTCCGAAGACCGATACGGCAACTACAATAAGGTTATTTTTCAAGGCATGCCAGAAGTTGGGATCCTGCAGCATACGCGTGTAATGCATAAGACCCACAAAGTTCCAATTTCCGCCCTTGTTTGGATTAAAATCTGAAAAACTAAGAAATACTGAGTAGAATACCGGATAGGCTACAATTGCCAAATACACCACAAGCGCTGGGGCTACAAAACCCAAATATACCGGAAATTCCCTACGGTCGCGTAAGTTCACTACAACTCTCCTGCTCTACGTTCGATGTGAAACGAGGAGAGGGTAATCCCCTCTCCTCATATATAGCTCGTTACTACTGTCGGGCAAGTTTTTCAACTTGATCGGCAACTTCCTGAGGAGTGGCCTGACCGGCAACAATTTTCTGGGCTCCCGAGTTCAGAGCATCGTTCGGTGCTCCGGTAAGGAACGCATCAATAACTTCAGTGTTCATTGCAGTCTGAGCAAGTTCTACCTTGCGTTTCACAATCGGTTCAATATCTTCGGGTACCTCATAACCCTTAAGAATTGGTGCCACAATTGCTCCGTCCCGTAGGCGCTGAGTAGATTCGGCTTCGGAATAAAAGTAGTTCAAAAACTTGAGTGCTGCATCGCGAACTGCCGGATCAGAGGCGCCCTTCTTGGTGAGGCCGTAGCCTACCTGAATAGCGGCTGCTACAGACCCTTCAACACCGTCTTTCTGTCCGGGAAGTTCCGGCCATGCCATCAATTGTGTAGCGGCCTTTACATCGGGATTTTCGATCGCACCTGCAACCCACTGCCCCTGTACCATAAACAGTGCTTCGCCGTTATTATATTTTGAAGTGTTTGCACCGTAGTCAACCAGTACGGATTTTTCGGTAATTACACCGTCTTCCACCATCTGCTGTACAAATTCCAGTGTTTTCAACATTGCCGGATCATTGAACTTGTTTTCACCGGCAACCGCTTTAGAAACCCAGTTCGGATCGCCGGACATACGTGCGATCACAGCCGACATCAGGCACGAACCCCAGGCCCATCCGTCGGCGCCGTCGATAGTTACCACATCATAGCCGGCTTCACGAGCGGCCGGTACCATCGCAACCATGTCTTCATAAGTTTCAGGTGCTGAGAAACCGAGTGACTTTACCAGGTCTTCATTCATAAAAAGTACAGTGGTAATGTTGGAGGTTCCGAGGGGAATCTCATATATTTCGCCGTTCGGTCCCATGGCAGGAATTAGATCGCGGTCGTACATCGGATCAAGGTATTCGCGGTGGTCCCATTGCTGATCGGCTTCTTTCCATGGTGCTCCCCAGCGTGCATCGGCGCCCATGTAGGCCATATCAGGCACATCGCCGGCTGCCAGCCGTGCAACTACCTTCTGGTGGTAGGCTTCGTCATACAGCATTTCATCATCAATATCGATGTTTGGATTTTGCTTCTCAAAGGCTTCCACGATACGCTTCCAGCTCACCCCTTCCTGGTTCGAGTTGTCGCCGTATGCCATTACATCCACAACGACCTTCTCGGATTTTTGCCCTTGTTCTTGTTGGCCCCCTGCAATAACCACAAACGGAACCAACATCATAACAACAATGAGCAATGCTAATGTTTTTTTCATTAAAACGCCCTCCTTTATTCTTTTACTCTTCCCACGGAAGAGAAATTCCCTGAACTATGTGTGTATAAGTCCGGCCTCCGACTGCATGTCGATATGTCCGGAGTAATCCTCCAAAATTTCCAAATCACTAAACAGTTTGTTCAGCACCATACCTGCCGCCCCGTAAGCTACCGCTTGATCCCCGAAGGCCGACAGCCAGATATTTTTTCTTACTTCGTACGCATACGGATAAGGCCAGTTCTTTTTGATCTCCTCTTCCAGAATAGCCGCCACATCCTGGTCGTAGCGTTCGAATTGTCCTCCCAGAATGATATGGGTGAGGTTAAAAGTGTTGACTATCAGCGCAATGTGAGCTCCTAATTCGTGCAAAAACTTGTGCCACATATCTTTATCCTCACGCACCAGCTGCTGCTCTTTAGCAGTCAGAGAAAACTGTCCGATTGAATCTTCGTGGCGGAAGATACTGCGAAACTCACCGGCGGAGTAGTCATGCCCATAGTGCACATTGCCGTTCAGCACCAGTCCCACACCTACACCAATGGAATCATAGGCGTTTTTCTGTTCATACTCGCGATCACGCACCTCCAGCAAAAGAAAGATAAAATCTTTCAGCTCTTTTCGGCGGTGAAACGCCAACTCCCCCCAGACACTCGCATTCGCATCGTTATCAATGAATACCGGGACGTCGACTTCGCCGGCTATCTTTTTATAAAACCTGTAGTCTTTGCTGATCTTCAGTGGAATAGAATATTTGATGACACCGTTTTTTGAATTGACCACGCCGGAAACCCCTACTCCGATTCCCAGCAGTTTGAGGTTTTTTGCTACAAGCTCCTGCCGCAATGCAGCAGTTATCTCTTGGAACTTTTCTTTGAAATTTTTTCCGGAAATTCCCGCTTTTTCGAACTTGGAATATACAATCTCACCTTCAAGGTCAACCGCCACCGCTGTATACGAATCGGGTGTCATTTCAATACCAAGTACGCAGCCGTAGTTTTTGTTCAACTTTATGTGCACTGGTTTTCGGCCGCCCTGAGGGCTTGAACTTCCCTCGGTGGATTCAATAATTATTCCCAGCTCCAACAGCTCATTGACGTTATTCGAAATGGTCGATTTATCAAGATCTAAATTCCGGGCTATCTCGATCCGACTGGTTTCACGACTGACCCAAATCTCCCGCATTATTCGGGAACGATTGATTACTTTGGTTCTTTTCACTGCTGCTGCTTCCTTCTTCCGTTGGTTGATTTTACTACCAACTAACCTAAGTTTTACACGAGTTTTCCCATCTGTCAACGTTTTTCGCCCTATTTGCCCCCAATTTTACGCCTTAAACGAGTAATTTTACTTGTGAAGAGCTGTAAAGAAAGGTAATATATGGTGTTAGTTGATTTTACTACAAACCGCAGATAATGAGGGCGATTAATGCAATTACAAACTATCGAAAACAACTGGAAACTTATCCGAGAATCCGACCAATCGGAGTATTCCTGCACCCTCCCCTGTGACAATCTGTCTGTTCTCCACGCTGCTGGGGCCGTACCCGATCCGTACTACGCCGACAATGAACTGCTGGTACAATGGGTTGGAGAAGAGGATTGGACTTTCTCAACTGAATTCGAGATAGATAAGGCCTTTTTGCAGCAATCCCAACTGTTTTTGCAACTCGATCGCATCGATACCTTTTCGGAGGTATATTTGAACGATAAAAAAGTCGGATCGACTGAAAATATGTTTACTAGATACCGCTTCGATGTGAGCCGGGCTGTGAGAGCCGGTGCCAACCGGCTCCGGATTCGATTCGCTTCACCTGTACGTACCGCCGACGAACTGAAAAAGCAGTTACCCTATCCCGTTCCGCACCAGGATTATCCTGTACAGGCCCAGGGCCGCAACCTCATCCGCAAAGTGCAGTCGCACGCCGGATGGGACTGGGGACCCTGTTTAATGGTTTCCGGTATATATGAGCAGGTAGTGCTGTGCGCTACCCCGCTCGAGCGCATAGAAGCTGTGCATCATAATGCCGTATACGCGGACCCCGGAGAATCTGTGTGGCACTTGAAAGTGTACACAGAAATTGTTTCCCGGGAAGCCGGCCACACACTCCTGCGGGTTGAGTGTGCCGGAGCGGTCTCTGAACAGCAGGTGAAACTCAGCCCGGGCCTGCAGCAGGTGATCAGTGAGCTTGAAGTGAAAGATCCGCAGCTCTGGTGGCCGGCCGGTTACGGGCAGCAGCCACTGTACGAAATGATAATAGCCACCTCGAACGATACGACCAAACAGGAAATAGGCTTTCGAACTGTTGAGGTGCTGACCGAACCGGATGATTACGGTATAGGTATGGTCTTTCGAATCAACGGGAGGGATATTTTCGCAAAGGGTGCCAACTGGATTCCACCGGATGCACTGCCGGCACGTCACAGCCCCAAGCATTATGAGCAGCTGCTCGAATCGGCCAGACAGGCTAATATGAATATGATCAGAGTATGGGGGGGCGGCCAGTACGAATACGACTATTTTTATGATATCTGCGACCGGAAGGGACTGCTGGTTTGGCAGGATTTTATGTTCTCCTGCGCTTTATACCCCTCCGACCCTGAGTTTCTGGAGAATGTACGGGTGGAGGCGGAGTATCAGATTAAGCGCCTCAAAAACCACCCCTCTCTTGTATTGTGGTGCGGTAACAATGAGGATATCGGCGCACTTACCTGGTTTAAAGAATCAAGAGAAAACCGGGACCGTTATATCATCGACTACGACCGTCTCAATGAGGGTATGCTGGGCCGAGCGGTACGGCAACTCGATCCACAACGCAAGTGGTGGTCCTCCTCGCCTTCCGCCGGCGAAGGGGATTACTCCGATTGTTGGCACGACGATTCCAAGGGGGACATGCATTACTGGAGCGTATGGCATGAGGGAAAACCCTTCGAAGCTTATTACGAGGTTACCCCCCGCTTCTGTTCGGAGTTCGGTTTTCAGTCCTTTCCCTCCGTTAAGAGCATCAAGGGCTTCACTCCGCCGGAGCAGCTCAACATCACCTCTCCGTCCATGGAGCACCATCAGAAAAACGAGCGGGGCAACAGCATCATCATCTCCACCATCTCCCGCTATTTCCGCTTTCCCTCCAGTTTTGAGGAGATTATCTACCTCAGCCGTGTGCAGCAGGCCCTTGCTATTCAAACGGCGGTCGAGTACTGGCGCAGCCGTCGCCCGATATGCATGGGCACGTTGTACTGGCAACTCAACGATAACTGGCCGGTAGCCTCCTGGTCCTCCCTCGAATATGACGGGGTATGGAAACCCCTGCACTACAGCGCCAAACGCTTTTACGCACCCCAGCATATAGCCCTGTTTTCCGGCACGAATAAAATCGAGGTGCACGGTATCAATGACAGCTTTGAATCGGTAACAGGGAGCCTGCAGCTTGACCTCTATACCTTTGAAGGAAAGCTTGCCAAGCACAGCCTTGAAACGGCCACATTAGTCGCCGAAACGGCATCTCTTCTTAAGACTGTAGCCGTCCCGGCCAATCGTGAGTTCCTTACTTCCCACTTCTATTATGCCCGATTTACTCCCGAGAACCCCGATTACCCGCCAATCGAAAGCAGCCTGCTCCTGATGCGGCCAAAAGAGTGCAGTATTCAGCCGGCGGCTATTCAGTCCGAGCTTATCCAAAGCGCCGACGGAATAAAACTGCGACTATTTAGTGATACCCCGGCTTTCTTTGTAGTACTTGAAGCTGTAGCACTACAGGATGCTGCTCCGGTACGCTTCTCCGATAACAACTTTACCCTGCTGCCCAGTTGTGAAAAGTGGATCGATGTCTTTACCGAAGGAAATACTGAGCTTCCTGATAGTACGGCTGAAGCGTTAAAACAGAATCTGCGAATACACGCTTTGCGGAGTTTCTAGGGTTCGGCTGGAATAACATCTATTGTCGATGAATAGCTGATTGTCTCCTGTACCCGCCATGAATCATCCTGGGCTTTTAGAGGAAACTGCATCTGCAGGGTGGCCTCTTCGTTTGAAAACTCTACAAGCACGGCGGCACTGCTGCCTTTTATCTGAACAGTTTTGATATTCCACGAAGTAAACTGCCCAATTTGATCGTAGAGCTGTTCTCTCTGCTGCTGCGGAAGTTCGTCGAAAAAAGGTGCTGCTCCACTAACTGAGTCGGCATCCCCGGCATAAAGCCCTTCAACAAACTGCTGAACCACATCCTCGGCCGCCGAACGCCCGGGTGAAGAACAGGAAAAACTAAGTAAAAGGGTGATGATTGATAAGATAATAATTTTTTTGTTCATAAAGTCATCATTAACACATAAATACCGCAGAGAGAAACTCCCTGCGGTATTGCGCTTAGTCCTGGTATTTAACTATCGTACCTTCGATCGTCGCATGTGCCGGAGCATACACGCCCCAGGTAATGCCGTTTAACAGCAGATCCACAAAAGTAGCTTCATACTTTACGGTCACATTTACCGCCGCATCGCCTGAGTATTTGTTAATTTCCCGGCGTACAGCATCGTAAATCTGATTGTCCATTGCATCAGAGGTAACATTTGCAAGGTTCGCACCTCCGGAGCTACCAAGAAACTCATTTACCATTACGCTGGTTTCGAACTCCCCAACCGTCTGGTAGGAGGGCATGTCTTCATTCATCTGAATGCCCGAGAGCTGGAATGTAGTACATGACGCCGCAAACAGCACCATCAATACTACACCGATGATTAGAACAGTTTTTTTCATTTTAAATCTCCTAGAAAAAATACTTTAATGGTAAGAGCTTAGATAGTTACCAGTGGCTTGTCAATGTTTCCAGTTGAGTTTTTTCCATTTGCACCCCACTATAACCTTGGATTAAATCATCCTTAGAGCCTTTAGCTGGAGATTTTAGAAAAAAAGAGCTATGCTTACAGTACCGAATAGTACAGGGGGCATACAGTGATACCGGCGCAGACAGATAATACGACACAGGGTAGTAGGTTAGACGATCTGGTAAAACTATCTTTCTTTACGGAAATCGGCAAAGCCATCACCTCCGCCCAAACCGTCACCGAAACTATGAAGGCGGTTATGGATCAAGTCGGCAAAGTCTTTGCTCCTACCTATTGGTCTCTTCTCCTGCGCACTAGCAAAACCGGAGAATTGAGGTTTGCGATAGTAGTTGGAAGCGGGGTAGAAAGTCTCATGGGTAAAAAACTTCCCCGGGGAAAGGGCATCGCCGGCTGGATTGCAGAAAACGGTCAGTCGGTGATAGTAGAAGATGTAAGCCGAGATAAGCGCTTCGATCCGGATATGGATAATGAGACAGACTTCACTACTAAATCCATTATTGGCGTTCCCCTTAAAAGTCGCACTAAGGTTTTTGGAGTAATCGAACTCATCAACAAATTAGACGGTAGTAATTTTACCTCCTACGAGCTCACTCTGCTCCAGACTATAGCCGACTACGCTGCTATCGCTATCGAAAAGAACTACTACCTAAAGGCTTTAAAACATGTGGCCAGTGTGGATTCATTGACGGGCCTGTACAATCGTCGTACTTTCTCCCGTTTTTTTGAAAAAGAGATAGCCCGGGCTCAGCGACAGGGAAGCACCTTCTCCTTAATGATGATCGACATCGACAAATTTAAGCAAATTAACGACAGTCTGGGACATGAAACCGGCGACCGGGTATTACTCATTATTGCGGGTATCCTCAAGGAAATTACCCGTACCTCCGATATGGTCTGCCGATTCGGAGGTGACGAGTTCCTTATCCTGCTGCCCAATTCTGATGCTTCCGATTCGGAGGCATTGAAAGGGCGTATCGAATCGGAACTCCTGGAGCACAATCAGCAATCGAAAATTACTATTTCCGTAAGCTTCGGTATGCATACAACTTCCAGTAAAAACGCAAAAAGTGCAATAGATTTTGTAGACCGGCAGATGTATAAACAAAAAAACTCTAAACGCGATCACCCCCCTCTCAACGAACAGGATATCACAGATATAAGCGCCCACACCGATGAAATCGACCTTGATGAAACGTGATTAAGCGTCATAAATATATTGATAAAAATACAATTTGCATTTTAACTTATTAAGAACTATACTTTTAAATAAGTTATATAAGAGCTACTGCTCTTGAAAGGAAGTAATATGAATATTACAGCTGTATTAAAGGACAGTTTCGACCTAATGAAAAGAAACTGGGTTCTGTTCGTGCCATTTTTGGCTGCCTTTGTGCTGATGGCCCTCATCTCACTAATTTCCGTAGGAACTCTGGTTCCCTTCGGAGATTTTCAATCGATGGGTCAGGTTTCACAAGAGGAAGCAATCGGTTTTGCCGGTACTTCCCTCTTAGTTGTTTTTATTACGATGCTGCTGTCCGGTATTATCGGACTTCTGGCTCACGGCATGACGATCACCATGATTGACGATGCCTTGAAAACGGAAAATGCGTCTCTCAAGGGAGGGTGGTCTAAAACCATTCACAGAATAGTCCCGCTTTTGATTGCTGTAGTACTCGTAGGCGCAATTGTGAGCATTGGGTTTATACTCCTGGTACTTCCCGGTATCATCGCAATCTTTTTCCTGATGTTCAGCGTGGTTGCGGTTATCAGTGATCAAACCAACGGTTTTTCAGCACTTGGTCATAGCGCCCGAACGGTTTTTCGGAACTTCAAAACCACGATCGTGCTGTTTTTAGTTCTGATTGCATTGGGAGTACTCTTTGGCCTTGTTTCGGTTATCCTAGGACTCATCCCTATTCTGGGCGTAATCCTGGGTATCATTGCATCCGCCGTATTCGGAGTATATACAACCATCTTTTTGGTAATCAGCTACAATAACCTTGAATCAAAACCGGACACTCAGCCCGACGCCACTGTATAACCTCCGTATAAGAGCTCTTATAACGGTCAGAGGAATTAATCCCTCTGACCGGTTTTCTTGATAATGTGATACCCGAACTGGGTAGATACCAAGTTGCTGACTCCGCCGTTCCCGAGACGGCGCAGCGCCTGTTCAAAGGCCGGCACCATCTTGCCCGGTCCGAACCAGCCCAAATCACCGCCCTTGGCCTTGCTGGGACAGGTAGAAAAATCACGGGCCAGGGCTTCGAAATTGCCCCCGGATTTTACCCTCTGCAGAATCTGCTGGGCCTGCCCGCGGTCCTTCACTAATATATGACTTGCTCTCCATTCCATGCTAATTCCTCCGCCGGACAGTATACCTGAAAAGCCCGATTAATAAAGTACTTAAGACTTGGCTGGTTTTCAGCTCTTTCAATGCTCTTTTCAGGTTTGCTTGACAGCCTTGAATTCCCAACCCATAATATGAGTTCATGAGAATATTAAACTACGGCTCCTTGAACATCGACCATGTGTATAAAGTAAGCCATATCGTTAGGCCCGGCGAAACCATCGGCAGTGAGAGCCTGCAGTTCTTTGCCGGCGGCAAAGGGGCCAACCAGTCGGTGGCCATCGCAAAAGCCGGGTCGAATGTGTGGCATGCAGGTAAAATCGGCAGTGATGGAAGATGGCTGTTGAACAGCCTTACAGAAGCCGGCGTGCAGACCGATTTAGTGAGCGAATACGAGGGTCCCACCGGGCACGCAATTATTCAGGTAAATCGGGAGGGTGAAAACTCTATAATCCTTTTCGGTGGCGGAAATAAATTGATTACAGACCGGGAAATCGATGCTACTCTCTCTCATTTCGTGGCCGGAGACTATGTGGTTCTGCAGAATGAAATCAACTCGGTTCCGCAAATTATCAGCAAAGCTCATCAGCGAGGCATGCGGGTTTATCTTAATCCGGCTCCATTCTCTGAGGATGTAAAATCCTGGCCGCTGGAACTGGTCGACACTCTCATTGTCAACGAAAGTGAGGCTGCGGGACTGGCCGGGCTTACTACTGGCTCCGGCAGCCCCGTCGATGTTGAACACATTCTCGGCCGGCTGTCTGCCGAGTACCCCTCTACGGATATTGTGCTGACTGCCGGCAAGCAGGGCGCTTATTACGCCCGCGGAGCCGAAACCCGCCTTCATGTGCCAATTGTTGACGCACCGGTAGTCGACACGACCGCCGCCGGCGATACCTTCCTCGGTTATTATCTGGTCGCCCGGCTCAGTAGTGCCGATCCGCTTACCGCCATGCAGCGGGCCACTTTAGCCGCTTCGATTACAGTCTCCAGAGCCGGAGCCATGGAATCCATACCTGTGGCGACGGAACTGAAACCGAACGAACCAAGAATCACCTGAGCCGGGTCGCGCCTTCCGACGAGTACCTGGCAAGCGTAATCAGCAGGTCTATGCGGCTGTAGTATGCCCGTAACAGGTTCAGCCGAGCCTCACCGCGCTGAAGCTCCGCCTCTTCCACCTCCAGTAGATCGCGGCGTCCGTTTTCATATTCGGTCTGCGCAATTTCGTAAAAGCGTTCGGCCAGTTCTAGGCGCAGCTCGGCGGCTTCGATATCACGACGCACCTTTTGCAGTTTGGCAGCAGTCTCTTCCACCATGGTTCGGCGGTCCTGAAGGCTCTGGTCCAGGCTCCGTACTGCCGACTCCAGCTGGGTTTCGGCACTGTGACGGGCATTACGGTATTCGCTGCCGGGCAGCAAATCGTTGAAGGTAAAACTCAAACTGAAGGCATAGCGTGATGAATCGTACTCGCTAAAACCCTCCCCCTGAAAGCTGTTGACCGCTCCGCGGGTCAGCGACAGCCTCAGCTGCGGCAGAAACCTTGTGTGAACCATCCGTGAATTCAGCCGCTGACGAGCTACCTCCACCACTTGGGCCTCTATACCGGGCGAGTCCGGCAAGCCGGCAATGATCTCTTTGGCTGGGCCAACCTTGAAGGGAATATCCTGAAGAGATGCATTCAATTCCAATACCTGCACCTCCGGCAGCCCCAGCTCCTGTTTGAATCGGCGTACCGCACTTCGATACTTGATTTGTGTGGACTCCAGTTGCGGCGCCTGTTCTTGTACGCTCAACTGAGCACTAAGCAGTTCGTACTCGGAAATACGGCCGCTCTCAAAATCGTAGTGGGCTGCCTCCAGACGCGCCCGGGCCGACTCCAACTGCTTTTTTTGCAGGGCCTGCTCTTCCTGCAGCAGCAGCAGATTATAGTAATCGCGGTATACATCAGCCCGGTACTCACTGCGGTAGGCGGCCAGTCCGGCCGCAGCAGCATGGTAGCCAAGCTCGGCAGTCTTTAGTTCTGCAAGACTGGCGGCATTAAAAGTGAGACTAAGCACGGCACTTAGGTCGCTCTGCCACTGACTGGGAACCTGCTCAAAACTCAATAGCACTGCTTCGGCTTCAAGCTGTGGCAACAGCTGCAGGTAACGCCAGCGCCGCTTCTGCTCAGCTAAATCCACATCGCGACTCTGCTGCCACCGCGAGAGATCGTGGCGGTAAGCCCGCTCAAAGGCTTCGGCAGGGCCCAGCACAAGGGGCGCTCCTTCCTCACCAGCGGCAATTGTGTCGGTTGCGCCGGCAGCTCCGCCGTCTACACTCTGGGCAAAAACCGTCGGAGCGGACAGAAAAATCAAAATCAGAAACAAACTTCCATAAAATTTTTTATTCATAAAGGCTCTCCTGTTTTGCCCCCACTTTGAACAGATAAAGAATAGTCGGCACCACAAACAGAGTGAACAGGGTCGAGACCGACAGACCGCCGGATACCGCGATGCCCAGGGGCTGGATGATGTTGGTGCCGTCGCCAATGGCCAGGGCTATCGGCAGCATACCGAGGACGGTTGTGAGCATGGTGATGAGAATCGGTGGAAGCCGCAAGCCGGCGGTGCGGATAAGGGCTTCGAGACGGTTGTTGTCGCGCTGCAGCTCCTGAAAGTAAAAGTCGATCATGATGATCGAGTTATTGACCGCGATACCGCCCAGCAAAATGGTGCCCAGCAGCGAGTTGAGGCTGAGGGTCGAACCGAAGATATACAGACTAAAGATAACCCCGATAAACCCGAGGGGCACAGCGGTCATGACCACCAGCGGGGTGCGCAGCGAGTTGAACTGGATGCCCAGCAGAATATAGATCAGAGCCAGACTGACGCCCAGGGCGTAGAGCAGGGAGCGGACGTTTTCATTCAGATCTTCCTGGGTATTTTCGAAAACAATGGCGTAACCCGGCGGCAGCTCCAGTTGCTCCCGCAGTGCTGAGCGTACTTGCTGTTCGTATTCACCGCGGCGGAATTGCGGGGCGTCGCGCTTCATAATTGCCATTACGCTGTAGGTCTCTTCGCCGTCGATGGTCACTATTTCCTGCACATTCTTCTCCACACTCACATTAAAGAAGTGCTTCAGCGGGATCGCTCCGCCGCGGTAGGGTACCAGGAAGTTCTGGAAGTCCTCCGTGCTGGAGATAGTTCCCTCCGGAAATGCGATGCGTACCTCTACGGCCCGGCCTTCGTGGTTCATTTCGATGGCGGAGGAGCCGACCAGCAGGGTACGGGCAATCGACATCAGGCGTGTAGTGGAATAGACTGCCTGGGTGTCCGGCCGCGAAGTGAGAATAATTTCGTTGGCCTCCCCGGTGGAAGGGTCGGTCCAGACATTACGGTACACATCTATGTCACGGATGATGTCGGCGGCCTTTTCGGTCTGCTGCAGTATCACTCTTTTTTCAGGCCCGGTGATTTTTAGGTTCAGATCGAGGGTACGCGGCAGGGGCAGCTCGGCCGGGTCCCAAGGCATTACGCTGAAGTGCCATTCGGTACCCGACTGGTACTTCTCTTCCAGGGCCGCTTTCACCTCGTCGGTATATCGACTTGAGGTAAGGCTGATAATAAACCCGCCGCTGTTGGCGCGATTGATTTGTGCAAACAGGCTCTGAATTTTATCGCCGTGATCGGCCAGGATCTCCTCTTCGATGGGTGCCATTTTCTCCAGCATCTTATCCTTGTCTTCGGAGGTATGGTTGCGGGCAAATAAAATTAGTTTGTCGCTCTCGGGCTTGGCGATAATCTCGCGCTGGATCTGCGGGGCTATCTGTATCAAAGCGTAGGCCAGAATACCGAAAGAGATAAGCAGCACCCCGGCCATGGCCGGCTTTGAGGTGAGAATGCGGCGCAGCAGCCAGCGGTAACCGGACCGCAGCCGCTCCATTAGGGCTTCGGAGAAAACTGCCAGCCGGCCGTGGCGGTCATTGCCCAGTTTATAGCTCTTACGGAACAGGTAGTAAGCCATCACCGGCACTACCAGCAGGGCCACTAACAGCGAGCAGATCAAAGCAAATACCACCGCCCGGGCCAGGTCACCCAGAATTGCATTGGTCAGCGGGGCGGTGAAGGAGAGCGGCAAAAATACCAGCACACTGGTCAGGGTGCTGGCGATGATCGCCCAGCGAATCTCTTTGATGGAGCCCGTAATCAGCTGTTTTAGGCTGATGTCGGCATAGTCGCCGGTGCGGTAAAAGCGATGCCGGTGGATATTCTCCATTACTACGATGGACGAGTCGATGATCATACCGACCGAAAGGGTCAATCCGCTCAAACTGATCAAGTTAATCGTCAGGTCAAAAAGGTACATTAAAATGAAGCTGAGGACGATCGACAGGGGAATCGAAAAGGCGATCAATAAGGTGTTTTTACCCTCCCCCAGCAGGAGCAGAACGCACAGCACCGCCAGAGCGGCACCAATCAGGGCGGCCCGCAGTACGTTCATAATGGCCTGGTTGATGAACTCCGCCGGATCGATGAGATAGGTGAACTCTACATGTTCCGGCAGTACACTGGTCGACTCTTCGATGGCGCTGCGGACGTCATCGGACATCTCTTTGATATTGCCGTCGCTCTTCGGTAATGCGTAAATCATAATGGACTGCTCTCCGTCCACCCGAAATATTGTATTCGGCAGCCCATACTCCACCGTTACGTTGGAGATATCGCTGAGGTGGATATCCCGGCCCCCGCGGCGGGCAACCTTGATATCGCCGATGTCGAAGATGGTATCAATTCCCTTTTTCAGGCGTACATCGTAGCGGTCACGCCCATTGGAAAAGGAGCCCACCGGTTCGGGTTCGTAACCGCGGCGGACCGCCTGCACCACCTCGTCGAGTAAAAGACCTTGAGAAAGCAGTTCGTCTTCCTGCAGTTCTACTTGCGAAATGAGACTCCGCACAGGCATAAGATCTACGGTTTCAGCCTCTTCCACTTTGTCGAGTTTCGGCTTGAGGGTTGACTCGAGCAATGAGAAGAGCGCTTCCGGTTCGAGTTTCGGGCTCGAGACCGCCACGGCCATGTAGCCGGTGTTCTCACCTGTCCAGCTCTGCACCCGGTAGTCCCGGCTGTCCTCCGGCAGGGAGTTCTTGATGGTGGCCATGGCGGTCTCGGTGCGGTTGCGGGCTTCGTCGTAGGTGATGTCCCACTTAAAATCGACCCGAATCCGGGTCCTGCCGTTCATGTAGTTGGCCTGTATGGATTCCATGTCCTGGACTCCGGCCAGGGCACCGTCGATGGTGTTGCCGTACTGCTCCCGGAAGTCCGCGGCCGTAAAACCCGGATGCGAAAGGTGTACCCCGATGATCGGCTTCATGGTATTCGGGTAGAGCTTGATCGGCAGCTGCAGTACCAGCAGAATGCCGGCGACCACTCCCATAGCGACCAACAAAAACAGGCCGCGGCGTTTGCGAAAAAAAAGTTCCAGCATGGTCTATTCACCGTCCTCCGCTATCTTCACCAGTGTACCGTCACTAATACGTTGTCCGGACGAGACCACATACTGCTCACCGGCCTCTGCACCACCGGTAATGGCTACCAGCTCGTCGTAGCTGGCCCCTGTCTGCACCTCGCGCAGCTCAACTACCCCGTCGGTTACAATGAACAGATGATCCTGGCCGTATTTGCGCTGGATGTGTTCGCTCGGAACCGCCAGTCCGCTATACGGCTCTTTGCGCAGTTCTATCCGTAGGAATTTTCCCACAAACAGCCCCGGCTGAGGACGGAACTCCACCTCTACTTTAAACAGGCCACTCTCGTAATCCGGTTCGGGCGGAATCAACTCTACCCGCCCGTGGATCTCGGTGGGCTTCGAATCTTCGAACACCACTGCGGTATCCCCGGGGCGAACAGAGGCAATATCCTTGTCGCTTACCCATATCTCGCCCCGCAGTCTGCTGGTGTCGAGAATTGTGAGGAGCTCCTGATTTTCCTGTACCGGATCACCGGGCCGCAGTTCGTACTGGGCGACTGTGCCGCTGCGGCCGGCGATGATCTCAACCGATTTATAGTTTCTTCCCGACAGGTCACGGCGTACAGATCCCAGCAGCTGCCCCCGGTTGACTCGCTGGCCGGCAGAAACCGCAATCTCCTCAAGGGTCCCCGTAATGGGCGCCCGCTGGGGATGTCTTTGATTGGGCCGTAAACGGCTGCCGTAAAAAACACTGCGGTACAGTTGCATAGTTTCTAAACTCGCTACCTGTACTTCCACGACATCAGGCGCAGCATTCGTCGAGCCGGCGGCGGATGAGTCCGATTGGGCTGACAGTGGTACAAGCACGCCGGCGAATAGCAACAGCATACCGACTATAAGCAATCCACTTTGTTTCATAAATATACCTCTTTTGTTTTATTCTTTATTGGGCATATCTTAAACTTTTCTATAATTCTATATCAATAAAACTAAAGCATGAAAACAAGCACTTTTTCAAATTGGGTAGTTTTACTTAGTTAAGATGAAGGCAGGTATTTTTCTAACTACCTGCCGCAGACAGCAGCGGCCCGTTATGGAGGTGCGTACTCTACCGGCTCTCATCCGGGCCGTTTGCTAAAGAACCTTACAGAAGCAGGTCATCCAGTTTTCGCTTGGGAACATGGTGTACCTGCTTCTCATCCCTATAGTACTTTATATCATCCTTATCGGCGGCCTCTTCAAGCTTTACCTCTTCCACCGGTGATCCCAGGGCCATGACAAAGAGAATCTCGTATCTGTCACTTACCCCAATTACTTTGGCCCATTCCTTGCGATTTATGGAAGCAAAAATACATCCCCCATATCCCTTTTCCACTGCACTCAGCATTATTGTCTGCATTGCGATACCCGCATCCGTCTTAGAGCCGGCATCCTTTACCTCGGTATCTCGCAGCACAGTCACGTATGCAGCGGGACGCTCACCCTCTTCAGGACCATCCCAGTCAGTAAGATATCCAGCCCATTTCAGCAATGGAAAAAGTGACTTTGCCTCCGATTTTTCGGTTGTTAAATGATACCGCAGGGGTTGTAAATTGGCGGCACTGGCTGTACGGCGTGCAGCTTCAATCCACTCTTTCATCTCCTGCTCCGGAATTTGCACGCTTTGGTCGAATCTGCGGTAACTTCTGCTCTTTGTCACAAGATCTATAACTTCCATTGTCGCCCTCCAATTAGTTTAATAACTGTTTCGATAAAATACTTTAACACACAGGTACTCTATTTCCAAGACCGATAGCGGATTACTTCACGACTTGCTCCATTGTTCTTTCTGATATACTCTTAGTGAGTACCAACGTATCACCAAGGTGTAAAAAAAGCGTAAGGAAAACAAAATGAAACAGACCGTATTAGCCATGCTGCGGCAAGCTGCTGATGAGTTTAAGGAAATAACCTTTGTTGCAAAAAAAACCGATGAGGGCTGGATGGAAAAAACCTTTCAGGATGTACTGCGCGACTCCCGTGCCGGTGCAGCGGCTCTTCGCGCACGGGGAATTGACAAGAACGATACCCTAGCCATCTTAGCCGAGGGCAGTACCGACTGGGTTACCTGCGAGTTTGCAAGCCTCTGGGCGGGGGGCACCTCCGTTCCCCTGTCTATCAAACTACAGCCCGAAGAAATCCCTTACCGTATTAACCACTCCGAGACAAAGGCGCTTTTTGTCTCGAAGAATATGCTTCCCAAAATTGCAGGAATCTACTCAAAATTTAACCGAAAAAAAATACGGATCATTGTAATCGACGAAAACGGCGCGGATCTCACTGAACTACGATCCACTGCCGGCGAGGCCCTTGCACCGCATATAGAGCTCTTCAGCGATCTGCTGCTCGAGGGATATCGTAGTCTGGATGACTATGAGCAGCAGCTGCAGCAGATTGAAGACGATATCCATGAGGATGACGTAGTAACCATCTCTTATACCTCTGGAACCACCGGCAACCCCAAGGGAATCATGCTCACCCACCTCAACTACTACGCCAATTGCCGCGATTCAGTTGAGATGTTTGCTGTTCCCCGGGCCGCCTATCGCAGCCTCCTCATTTTGCCCTGTGACCACTCCTTTGCACACACCGTCGGTATCTATGCGGCCCTCTTCCGGGGCATCTCACTTTACTTTGTCGATGCCCGAGGCGGTGGAATGGCAATTCTGCGTAATATACCCAAAAACCTTAAGGAAACCAATCCAACCTTCCTTCTGACCGTCCCCTCCCTTACCGGAAACTTCATGAAAAAAATAAAAGCGGGAATTAAGGAAAAAGGTAATTTTATGCAGATGCTCTTTGATTGGGGACTGTCAAACGCCATAAGCTACCATGGAAACGGATACAATCCCCCGCCACTCTCCACCCGATTACGCAGCTTGCTTCCCTATAAACTGGTCGATCTGCTGATTTTCCGCCAGGTCCGCAAAATCTTTGGCAGTGAGATTCAGTTCTGTGTTGGCGGCGGGGCACTTTTGGATGTAAAGCAGCAGGAGTTTTTCAACGCTATCGGAGTTCCCATATATCAGGGCTACGGACTTACAGAGGCGGCCCCGGTAATCTCGTCCAACCTGCCAAGGATCCACAAGTTCGGCAGTTCCGGCCGGGTTGCACCCACTGTGGAGTGCAAGATTTTGAAGGAAGACGGCAGCGAGGCAGCTGTCGGCGAGGGGGGACAAATAGTAATTCGCGGCGACAACGTAATGAAGGGCTACTTCAAGAATCCAACAGCCACACAAGAAGCCCTCAAAGAGGACCGGCTCTTTACCGGAGACCTGGGATACTACGATGAAGACGGCTTCTTAGTGGTAACCGGTCGGGCCAAGGCCCTGCTGATCGGCCCGGACGGCGAAAAATACTCCCCCGAGGCGATCGAAGAGGCTATCATTAACTCCACCGATTTAATCGATCAGGCAATTCTCTACAACGATCATAACCAATACACCTCGGCCCTGGTTGTTCCGGAGCTGCAAAATGTAAAAGAGTTGCTGCAGAAGAACGGGCTCTCCGATCCCGACCAGCTCCTGCACGAACTGAACAAGGCGCTTTTCGCCTTTCAACAGGAGCCCAACTATAAGAATCTTTTTCCCAGTGTATGGCTGCCGGCCACCTTTCAGATCCTCACTGAAGCCTTTACCGAAGAGAACCAAATGATTAACTCCACCATGAAAATGGTGCGTTATAAAATCATCCAGGTCCATTGGGACGCTCTCGAGTATATGTACACCGAAGAGGGGAAGCATTTCCTTAATCCCAGAAACAGAGCTGCAGTAAGCGCCCTGTTTTCGCAGCTGAATAGCTGAATAGCTGAATAGCTACACAAAAAGGGGGGCTGTCTGAGTACTCTCAGACAGCCCCGAAAATATCCGTGAGAAAGCCAGTACGATGTAGTGTTTCTTACTTGGCTTCCTGCAATGCCTCTTCAGCCAATCCAAACAGCTCTTTTACGTGGATGGTAACTCCGGAGATCGAATCAACATGCCCCTCTTCGGAGGTATATTCGATCTTGCTCGGATCCTGAATCTCAAGCAGATAGGCTTCTGCCTTATCAACCTGTTCCCACCACTGTGATTGGGCGCCGCCGTTTTCAACCATGCCGTACTTCCCCTCTTTAGAGTATTCGTACTTGTGCATATCTCCCTCTTCCGGGTAGGCATCCCAATGAGCGGCAACAATATAGCCGCCGATTACCGTCAAATCAACGTAGTCCTTCCATCCATGGCTGAACTCATCCAACTCGGCGTGGTAAGCTCCATCTTCGTACATTCCGCGTCCAGAAGGACCTTCGGTCAGTGCTTTTTCAGCAAGACCCAGGAACTCGTTAATATGGATCGAGACTCCGGAGATGGTATCGGTGTATCCATCTTTATCATACTCAATTGCAGTTGGGTCCTGGGTTTCCAGCAGAGCCGCTTCTACTTTCTCCGCCTGTTCAAACCAGTACGCTTGGGCATCACCGTGTTCAACCATTCCATACTCGCCGGCTTTTGACTGAGTTTTCTTGGAAGTACCGGCGTCTTTATGGGCGCCATCCCAGATGGCTTCCACAATCTCACCGTCTTCAACCTTCAGAAGCGCGATGTACTTCCAGCCTGTTTTTTCACTAAACCCGTCTTCCTGGGCAAAGTAAAAACCGTCTTCGTAGCTCTCCGGCATTTCTGAGGAAGCAGCTTCCTGCTGCCCTTCTGCAAATGCAAATGCTGTCATCAGCAGCAACGCGATTACTGTAAAAGCAGTAATTCTTTTCATTGATACCTTCCTTATTCCTAAGTTATTCGATAATATTATATAAATAGTAATATATTTATGTCAACTACAATTTGTTAAAAAAATATTCACAAAAAGAAATATAACAAATTGACACAATTTAATTAGTTTTTTATGATAATAATAGTAAGTTATTGAAGGTTTTTGAAATTATGACTAATTTAATGTGAATACCATAGCATAAATTATGCAAGGAGTTTTTATGTCAAAGAAAAAGATTGTTGTGCTGGGAGGCGGTTACGCGGGTATAGCTGCTACAAAGAAGCTATACAAGAAGTACAAGAAGAATCCTAACGTAGAGATTACCCTGATTGACCGAAATCCCTACCATACCCTAATGACTGAACTGCATGAAGTAGCCGGTTCTAGGGTAGAACCGGAATCTGTTCAGGTTAGTTTTCAACGAATTTTCGGGGGTACTAATGTTAAGCTCATCACCGATACCATCAAAGATATCGATTTTGATGATAACACCCTGAAATCCGATCTTCGTAGTTACAGCTACGACTATTTAGTCATCGGCGCAGGGGGCGAACCGGAATTTTTTGATATTCCGGGGGTTCAGGAAAACTCCTTAACTATCTGGTCCTTCGATGATGCGATACGACTGCGCAATCAGATCGAAGACCGCTTCATGGAAGCCGCCCGCGAACCTGACGAGGCAAAACGGCGTCGTATACTTACCTTTGTAGTGGCAGGAGCTGGATTTACCGGTGTAGAACTTGCCGGAGAGATTCTCGAACGTAAACAGACCCTCTGCCGTGAGTATCACCTCAATGAGCACGAGGTACGGGTAATCATTGTAGAGGCCCTGGATACTATCCTGCCGATACTGCCGCCAAAGATGCAGAACAAGGCCGAGCGCTATCTGCGTAAGAAGGGGGCCGAGATAATGACAGAGGCTCCCGTTGTCGGAGCTGAAGAGGGAATCGTAAGACTTTCAAATGATCGCAGTATCGATACCGATACCTTTATTTGGACTTGTGGTATCCACGGTTCAGAGTTTACCGCCCGAATACCACTGACCAAGGGACAAACCGCTAAGGGAGAGTGTTCCTACGCCTCTTCCGAGGGAATCCACGGTATGTCCGGCTGCCGTCTGGAAGAAGATGAGCGCTACATTGTTGGAGAGCGGGGCCGAATCCTGGTTGATGAAGAGATGAAGTCGGTTGACCATGCAAACGTATACCTGGTTGGCGATATCATCTGGTACCTCGATAACGAGAAAGTGGTACCTCAGATTGTGGAGACAGCACTGCAGACCGGTGAGGTTGCAGGAGAAAACATAATTGCTGATATAGAGCAGAAGGAACGCAAAAAGTTCAAGCCAAATTATCACGGTTTTATGGTCAGCATTGGCGGACGCTACGGAGTAGCCCATGTTGTCGGAATGTCAATGTCGGGCATGTTGGCCATGGCCATGAAGCATATGATCAACCTCCACTACCTGTTCGGAATTGCCGGGGTGAATGCGGTCTGGCGCTACCTGCAGCATGAGTTCTTTACCATTAAAGAGCGACGTTCATTTATCGGTGGTCATTTAGCCGCCAAGGTACCTGTCTACTGGACTGTTCCCTTACGACTGTTCCTGGGCGGCAAGTGGCTTTACGAAGGCATTAAGCACATCGGTGATGGATGGCTTAACCCCGGAGATAATGGCCTGGCCGAGGTCTGGACCGGAGCTATTAAGCTTCCTGGGGTGGTGTTCGAAGACGCTGGTTCCGCTGCTACTGGAGCTGATGCCGGTTCCGCTGCTACCGGAGCTGCCGCAGAGGGCGCCGCAGAGGGTGCCGCCGAATACGGCGAACCGCTCATGGAAGCCCTTGGAATATACACCTGGTTTGCAGAGAATGTACTCAGCGCATCTCCACTACTGGCCTTCCTCCTTCAATCGGCGGTAGTTCTGGGACAAGTTGCAATTGGCTTGGCCCTAATCGGCGGATTGTTTACCTTTCCCGCAGCGGTTGTTTCCATAGGTTTTAGTATCATGTTTATTTTTTCCGGCTGGGGAAACCCCGAACTGCTATGGTATATAATGGTATCCATTGTAATGTTGGGCGGTGCCGGTCGCGGGTTCGGATTGGACCACTGGGTAATGCCCTGGTTGAAATATCAATGGAACAGCACTAAGCTTGCACAAAAGACCCATCTTTATGATGGCGAGCCGGTAATTAAAGAGTAACTCTCTACCGGTCATCTCAGCTCGGCAGCGGGTATTTCTAACTCATTTTGCTATAGTTTCTATAGTGTCGAAATAGTGGAAATACCCGTTCTGCAGAGTTTACAATAAAGGACCCTGAATGGTTGATACCCTGTATCAAGATATATCTATCAATGAAGATCTTCGCCAGGTGCAGTCGATAATCCGTTCTCAACTGAACTCCAGCACCCCCTTTATACAGGAGGCGCTTACCGAATTAGTTGAAAACAACGGGAAGATGCTGCGGCCGGCCTTGCTTATACTCGCCGCGCGTTTTGCTTCCCCAGGCTCTGGATCTACACACCCCGGTTCTACAGAAAAAAGTGCAACCTATCGTCTAGCGGCAGCAGTGGAACTGCTGCATATGGCAACTCTGGTTCATGATGATATTATCGACAAGGCTCCTACTCGACGCGGGATTCCCACACTGCACTACCGGTTCGATCCACGCACGGCTGTTTTGCTCGGTGACTTTCTATTTACTCGCAGTTTTCAAATAGCCTCACAAGATACGGATATCGAAACGGGCCGTTATATAGCTGGAATTGTAAACTCAATTTGCGAAAGCGAGATACGACAACACAATGCATTTACTTTTTACAGCACCAGTTTTAAGGAGTATCATCGCCGGATTATGGGCAAAACCGCCGCCTTGTTTGCTCTATCGGCCTATGTCGGTGCCCATGAAAACGGGGTCGATGACCGCACCAGTAACCGGCTTAAGAAAATTGGCTATAATCTTGGCGCGGGCTTTCAAATAATCGATGATATCCTCGATTTTACCGACCAATCCGAGCGAACCGGTAAATCTACCGGCGCAGATATTCGACAAGGAATTGTAAACCTTCCGTTGCTGTATGCACTTCAACGGGATGACGGATCACTGGAAAAGCAACTCACTCGTCGGCCTAAAAACGGTCGCCGGTTAAAACAGATTATTAGCCGAACAAAAAAACTGAATGGAATTGAACGCGCCCGTGCAGTTGCCCAGGCCTATACCCACAAGGCACTCTATTCTGTACAGCAATTACCCGAGGGCGAAGCCCGCCATGCCTTAGAACAGTTCACCACTTTTCTTCTTCAACGAAATTACTGAACTAATAGCAAACAGTAGCATTTCCGGTGCTACGCACCCCGCCCCTGCGTGACTAATCGCGGTTCAGCAGCGCCCTACTCTCTCCGCGCTTAAAATCTTTGTCGGTAAGTTCAAAACTCGTCCTCAGCCCGGAAGTGGTAAACACAGTATTGTCTTCGGTCACTAGTATTGAATCCACACCGGGGCGCTGTTCTGTAAACTCCAGACCCTTTTGCAGCCCAAGGCCGAATACCAAAGTTGATAGTGCATCTGCTTCTGTGGCATCTGCTGAAATAATAGATACGCTGGCAAGGTCCTTTTCTATTGGAAAACCATCTTCAGTATTCAGAATATGGTGGTAACGCACTCCATCTTCCATAAAATAGCGCTCGTATTTCCCCGAAGTAACTACCGCCTTATCAACAAGCTCCACTACCCCTAGATAATTACCCCGTGTGGCTTCCGGCGATTGGATTCCGATCTTCCACACAGTATTGTTGTGCTTCTCTCCAAAGGCATAGACGTTTCCGCCAAGGTTTACTATTCCGTACTCAACCCCTTGCGACTTGAGATGCTCGACCATTCGATCCGCGGCATATCCCTTCGCTATCGCTCCAAGATCAATTCGCATACCCTGATGCTGTAGATACACCTGCGGCTTTTGTACCTTCTCCCTGCTTTCTATCAGCTCTACATCCTTATAGTTCACTTTCTGCAAGGCCGCCTCAATCTCCTCAGCAGAGGGAACGCTCTCCTCCCCTGAGCCGATGTCCCATAAGTCAACTAAGGGTCCAACAGTCAGGTCAAAGATTCCATCTCCTATCGCGGAGAAATCCTTTGCCCGATATATAAGTTTGTAGGTCTCCTCCGATACCACCACCGGCTCCTCTCCCGCATTTCTATTAATCTCCGCTACCTCTGAATCTTCTGTATGGGCACTCATCTTGTCCTCAACCTTCGATGCAATTGCAAGTGCCGGTACCAGCATATCTTTATACTCTTTACCGTAGAGCTGCACTGAACAGGTAGTTCCAAGGGCAAAATCTGTCTCTGAAATGCGTTCCGGACTGCTCTGCCGGCAGCTGGACAGAAATATAATAGATAACGCGAGAACAAGACCTGAAAACAAAATTATCGGTAGGGATTTTCGGCTAGTTTTGCCGTGTGTATTAAATATTATCATAGTAGATTTTCCTTGTGTGTATGTATCTTGAGCCTTACAAAATTAAGTCTTTATGCTCTAATAGCTTGCCCAAATGAAATCACTAATGGAACTCCAAATAGAAGATGTTTAAACCGGGCTGAACCTGAGTAAAATATACAACAATCAACGATATTATCCAAGGGAAAAGCTGTAAAGAGGCTTTAAGTGCGTGTCCCGCTGGACCCCCCGGTGCCACCCCGGTGATGCCTCGAAGATGATATAAATCCGGTTTTCGAGGCCCCCCTGCTTGACATAACTGCCGTTTTTTAGTATCTATATGCATACAGTTATTCCGCGCGCCTGTCGTATAATGGCTATTACCTCAGCCTTCCAAGCTGATGATGTCGGTTCGATTCCGATCAGGCGCTTATGTAGGTTGCCCTAAGTACTTGTTTCAAGTCCTTAGGGCTTTTTCTTTCTTATTACTAGAAAAAGCAGATTTCCCGTCTTCCATACTTGTCCTTTTATTAGGTTTATATTAAATTGCCCTTATAAATTATGGTACTACAATTTTTTGAATTGATCGGCAGTTTAGGCCTGTTCTTATACGGCATGCGCACCATGAGCGACGGCATTCAGAAGGCTGCCGGCGATAAGTTGCAGGCTATCCTGGGGTTTATGACGGGCAACCGTTTTGCTGGTGTAGCTACCGGTTTCGGAATGACAGCCATTATTCAGTCTTCATCCGCTACTACCGTGATGGTTGTCAGTTTCGTAAATGCGGGGCTGCTTTCATTAGTTCAGGCCATCGGCGTCATCATGGGTGCGAATATCGGCACCACTGTAACCGGATGGATAGTTGCCATCCTCGGCTTTAAGTTTGATATTTCGGCAATCGCCCTGCCGGCCATTGGTATTGGCCTTCCCCTCATATTCTGGAAAAGAATTAAAAAAAGCGAATGGGGTGAAACCCTCATTGGATTTGGTCTCCTGTTCCTCGGGCTCTCCTTTCTAAAAGCATCCGTACCTGAGATCGATGCTCATCCCGAATCCTTTCAGTTTGTAGTTAATCTCACCGGTTATGGGCTGCTGTCACGTTTTCTATTCATACTAATAGGAGCCGGACTCACAGTTTTACTGCAGTCCTCCAGTGCTTCAATGGCCATTACCCTGACCATGGCATTTTCCGGCTGGATTGATTTTCCGAACGCAGCCGCTATGGTATTAGGTGAAAACATTGGAACCACCATTACTGCCATGATTGCATCGCTAGGAACCGATGTACATGCCCGGCGGGCGGCCCTCGCCCATTTGATGTTTAATATACTTGGTATTATTTGGATTCAATTTCTATTCTTTCCGATCATCGCCCTAGTCGACAGCTTAGTTCCCGGTTCGATGGACTCAAAAGCAGGCATTACCGCGCATTTGGCAATGTTCCATACTACTTTTAATGTAATTAATACCCTCTTTTTTATCAATTTTGTAAATTGGCTTGAGCGAATAGTTAAGTTTTTTATACCGCTGCCTCCCGCGGAAAAAGCTCAACCCCACGAATATCGCTTAGAATACATCTCCTATTCCATGCAGGACACACCTGAGCTCAATTTATTGACTGCCAAATCAGAGATCCTTAAAATGGCCCAGATAACCGAGCAGATGTACTCTTCCTTTATGTATGTCTTTAATAATCCAACTAAAAAGTTGAAGGACGAGGTCGAGGAGCTTGCTTCTAAGGAGGAGCTTACAGACCGTATGCAGGAAGAGTTATCACGTTTCCTTGCACACCTGTCTATGGAAAACCTTAAGACCAGCAGTGCGGAGAACGTGAATCATCTTATGCGAATTGTACATGAGCTTGAAAGCGTAGGCGACAGCTGCTTTAATCTGCTTATTCTATCAAAACGCAGATATGACAAGGAACTCTTTATTCCGGATTCAGGGCTTAATGATCTGCGCCCCTATTTGGAAACGGTTCACAGCTACCTTGCTTTCATCATTAAGCATATGAATAAGCATTTGAGCGCGCAAGAGATGGAGCAGGCAATTGATCTGGAGAATCAGGTAGACGGCTATCGCAATACTCTACAAAAAGCAGCCCGCCGCAGAATTAAGGAGGGCTCCGATGTGAAAGCAGAGCTGCTTTATATGGACATGGTACGACATATAGAAAAAATCGGCGACCATCTGCTTAACATCGCTCAGGCTTTGCGGGAAATTCGTTAAACCCCACCATAGCCTCTACTACACATGACATTTCAAAGTGCTTCGAAATGTTGTATCGGAAAAGGCCGTGTATTCGATCCTGCATACACTGTTATATGCTGGAAGGGTATTTCGATGCCTGCTTTTTCAAAGCTGTTTTTAATATCTTCAAACACGCTGTTTTTTACGCTTACGTAATCACTCTTTTCAAACCACACGGCAAATAGTATCTCAATACCCGAAGCCCCGAACTCTTTATACAAAAAAAACGGCTCCGGTTCATCCAGGCATAAAGGGTTCCCCCGGGCCGCTTCAAACAACAGTGGTTTTACCTTGGTGAGGTCATTCTTATACGCAACCTGTATTTTAAAATCCATTCGTCGGATTGGAAAGCGTGTAATATTTGTTATTTCGGTGGATATAATCGAATCATTCGGTATTCGTATTAGCGTATTATCAAAGGTTCTCAGCTTAATCGACAGCAAATCGAGGGAGTGTACCACTCCGGTTTTAGTCCCAACACTAATTACGTCGCCCACCTCAAAGGTTTTATCAGACATTAAGAAAAATCCGCTGATGATATTACCCAAGCTCTTTTGTGATGCAATGCCGACTGCAATTCCAACTACTCCAGCGGCTCCCAACAGGGCCGATAAACGTAAGCCGAGTTGAGCTAAAACTAATAGAGTAATCAGGGCCCATCCGCTGTAGGTGACAATTTTATGAAAAATTGCTTTAACCTGTTCTGATGCATTTCTGGTTATGGTACGGCGAACAAGAAAATCTAATAACTTCACAAACAGAAAACCTACCGCTATTAGAAGTGCAATTTGGATTACTTCATGCAAAACCGCAGTATTTAGATACCGTGAAAAAAACTCGTTTTCAAAAAACTCCATTACCGGCTGCTCCTACATATCTGTCAATGATTTAATAAAGGAAAAACTCTTCTTCAGCAGACTTTTGGTAGGATGTTCACGGGGTCCCTTAATTCTTGTAAGTCCGCCGCCCCACTTAGGTCCGCGAGCCGAATATTTAACCTGGCTTATTTTTTCCATCCCGTTAAATTTCACGTATACTTCGTTGGTATACAGGGAGTGGCCATCTGAAAAAAGCGATAAATGCTCCACATGAACGGCCATGCGTTGAAAGTCGAGCAATGAATTAGAATCATTATGGATATTCAAAGTACACACTGCCGAATGAGGCGACAGCGCAACCGCTGGGCGGCTCTCCAGTAAATCACGCTCCAGGGCATAACACAATTCTCCATTCTGCATCTCTCCAAACCACGTCGATGAGAGGATTTCGCTGGGCAGCTCACAGAGTTTATTCTTCTCATCCGCATTACCCGAATAGAAAAGCAGCCATACGGGAATAAAAAAGATTAATTGTGTGTTACACCCCGGCTGAATATGGCGCCTGATCTGCGGCTTTAATACTAAAGGCCGGTTAGGCATTACCGGTAGTACGGTAATTTCCCGGTTAGAGCCGCCGGCATACCAGTCCCATTCAATGCTGTTGTCGGAAGCATTCACTTGGCCGGCAGGTTGTTCAAGCCATTCCAGAACCTCCTCCCTCCCAGCGGCACAACGGCGCTTTCCAACTAGTAGCTCGCCTTTCTCCTCTTTTTTTATCCATAACTCAAGAGTACCAATGCAACGGTAATACCATGTTTTAAAATTAAGTTTTTCAACAGCCCACAACTTGCTTCTGTTTTTATCCACAATTGTTTCCATGTCTATTGTTTTATTAACGGCAGCTCAAGTACTAAGCGTGCCCCCGGCAAAACTTTTGGTTCTTCAAAATACACGTTCCCATCGTGCCGCAATGCAATCTCGCGCACTATTGATAAGCCTAAACCAGATCCACCGCTGCTACGGTTGCGGTCCTGCTGTATGCGATAAAAACGTTCAAATACCTTTTCTCGTTCATCGACCGGAATTCCCCCGCCGCTATCCTCTACCGAACACATTGCGGTGCTATTTTGCTTCTGTGAAAGGTTTACTTGTATGACACCGGCTTCCGGTGAATAGCGTACTGCATTCTTGAGTATATTAGTTATCACCTGTCTGAGTTTCTCCCTGTCAGCATATACCTCTACCGGATCCTCCGGCAAGCGAATCCGTATTTCTATATTTTTTGCAGCAGCACTAGTTTTGAAGTTTTCAATGACCGAATTCAATAGTGCAGCCATATTTATCACCGAAAAATTATATACGGTCGAGGCTGATTCTGCGTGAGATAGCTCCTGTAGCTCTTGAACCAATCGTTTAAGCAGCAGGGTTTCACTGTAAAGCCCATTTATTCGCTCCCGATTGAGCGGATACACCCCCTCCAGCATCATTTCAAGATTTCCCTGCAGAACGCTCACAGGTGTCCGTAACTCATGTGCAGAATCTGCTATCAATTTACGCTTCCATTGGTCAGCAGCCGATAGTTTGGCGGCCATCTGCTTGAAACTGCCGGATAACTCCCCAATTTCATCGGACCTGGTGTTATCAATTGCCAGATTGTAGTTCCCCACAGCTATTCCCCGGGCTGCTTCTGACAACTGCTGCAGGGGGTATGTAATGTGGCGGCGCATCAATAAAATACCTGCCAGAGGAAAGAGGATCCCTACAATGAATGAGGCCATGAGTATTGAGCGATACACATTCATAAGAAAAGCCTGCTGAAATGGGCCAAAAGCGGGTTCAATCATCGACCCCACAAACACATATCCGACCTTTTTCCCATCATTAAACAGGGCGATTCCCTTTTCCAGGGAACCCTGATCAAGTGATTCCGGAGGATCCTGTTCGAAGGTATGTGCAATAACCGCGCCTTTTGATCCGGCCAGCAGAACCCTGAACAAGGGTCCTCGTTCGGAACCCCGTGGCAACCGCGACCCCATCTGCCCCATATGCCCCATTGGGTTCATCCCCGGCTGGCTGTTTCTACCCCGCTGATCTTCGGCAATTGCAAATGGGTTCTCAAGCACATCGCCTATTCCATTCCATGAGCGATATTGCTCATAATAAGCCTCCAGACTTCCTGCAATATTGCGGGCACTTTGGATATCGTTATCACGGACTAAGTTGAGGAAAGCACTGCGGGTATTTATACTGATTATTACAGCAGAGATGCCGGCACTTAAAATTACTGTAGATAGCAAGATGATACCCAGTTTGTGGGCTAACCTCAACTTCATACCAGCTCCGATTCTTCAGCAAGCTTATACCCCACTCCCCATACAGTCAGAATGAATACGGGTTTCGAAGAATCAGGCTCGAGGGCCTTCCGAATATTTTTTATATGTACATCTACTGTCCGTTCATACCCCTCAAAAGCGTAATCTTGTACACTCTCGAGCAGCTGCATGCGGGTAAAAACTTTTCCGGGATACTGCAGCATACGAGACAGTATATTAAACTGTACTCCGGTTAACTCTACCGGTGCATCCCCGCGTCTTACCGTACGCTTTTCAATATCCACTTTCAGAGGTCCATGGGTAAACACTTTTTGTGAAGCTTCTACAGTTGCATTCCGGGGCGGCTGCGTCCGGCGCAATACAGTTCTAATTCTGGCTGCTAACTCTTTCATGCTGAAAGGCTTAGTAATGTAATCATCGGCCCCTATTTCAAGGCCTATTAGTTTGTCCTGCTCCTCGGCTCGCGCCGTGAGCAGTATTACGGGTATATTGGACTCTGAACGTAATTTTCTAACCACATCCAGCCCGTCGAGCCCCGGCATCATAATGTCGAGCAGCACTAAATCCGGTTCCCCTTCGGCAATCTGCAAGAGTGCGGCTTTCCCGTCTGCTGCTGTTTCAACCCTGAAACCAACCGCATCAAGATAGTCATACACCATGTTCGCAATTTTTTGTTCATCATCAACTATCAGTATATGTGGTTTTGAATCCACGTAGTTTTCCTTGTTTCAGTCATTGTTTCAGTCATTAAAGAGGCTGTTAAATTTTTCTCGATGTGTGTTCGGATCCTTCTTTTGAGCGGTGCTGCGGTTATGGGCCGCAATTCGAAAGTAGTCGCAAAAATTAGCCCTTTCTTTATCCCGCACTGCTTCGGGAATTGTTTCGTGGCAGTCCCATTGGCTGCCGGGGGAGTAAAACTCACAGTTCAGGCATATTTTTAGATCCTTGCCGCACTGTGGGCACACGCTGCGACGATACACGGGTGCTGTAATAGATTCTCCGCAAAAGTTACAATTTCCCATTAGGCAAAGATGTTAATGTTCCTTCCTCTGTATTCTTCAGGCTGAGGACGTTCCCTCTCCCGCTCTTCTTGCTCGGGTGCAGGTTCCCAGGCGTTTCGTTCACGTTCAACACGCTCTTCTTCACGAACACGCTCTTGCTCACGGGCGCGTTCTGATTCAGCACGCTGAGCCTCACGCTCTCTCTCTGCTCTCTCTACTTCGCGACGCCTTCGTTCCTCGCGCTGCACCTCTTCACGACGTAGTTCGGCTTGCCGACGGGCTGCCTCTGAAGATTCGATGCGCTCTATATCACTCATCGAACCACCTCCTGCTTTAAATATACACAATCATCCCCGCAGAAGTCCATATTTACGCAGCCATTAATTGCGCATTTTCTTTATACCCGCTTACTTTGACATATTATCCTGGTAGTCAATATCATCAGCATCCCAGGGATAGCAAATCCATAGATCATCCAGTTCTTTACCCGCAAAATAGTAGTCAATCTCTGCAGGTATTATGCCTCGTTTATTCTTTCGCTTATTGTGCAGTACCGCTACAGCAATTTCTCTTGGTTTATGCTTTAATAGCTCACGCAGACAATATTCCAGGGTTGCCCTGGAATCATCGACCTCATCAACCAGAAGAATTTTTTTACCTTCCAGCTTTTGCTCAACCTCATCAATCCATTGTATTTTCTGAGGGGCATCTTTAGGGTTGTTTTCTCGATCGTAGTAAGATATCCCGACTGTATAGACCGGTTTTTCTATAAAGGTTTTAAGAATTCTGGCAGGAATGAACCCCCCAGTACCAATTGCAACCATCAGCTGTGGATCATAACCGGAGCTCTTTATCTGCTGTGCTAAAGATTTCACCGTTTTATGTATATCATTGTATGTAAAATAGAGTTTAGCTGGTTCAGCCATACTGCCCCCCCCTTAATATATCAAGAAAATAGTACTTCAAGCGGCTATTATAATCAAGCTTGTAGTGATTACTGCTGCAAACTTCCCTCTTTTAACAGGGTATGAAAGCTCCCGTCGGCAAACTCCACCACAATGGTGGGGTGTTTAATCAAACAATCAAGATGTATAAGAGCGGGAGCGTCATTATCATAATTCGAACCTATGGCAATATGGCAGGTCTTGTAAGCCTTTTCATCCTCCAGCATATGCCCCGTGATTGTACCGGACGGGTTTAGCCCTATGCCAAGTTCCCCAAGGTTACGCGCGTTACGCTTATATTCCTCACCCTTCCCAGGACTTAATTTACCCTGTTCTTCAAACATCAGCGCCCTCTTTTCTCCATAATCAATTGTTTGTTGTAAAAGACGGGCCTCTTCTCCGCCTTTAATATCAATTACAAAGCCTTGTTTCACCTGCAGCACTACCGGTTCTTTGACTATTCTATCTCCGTCGTGAAGAGATACACTCCCATCAAATACAATAACTCCTTCGGAATTATCAAGTTCTGGACTGATAAAAGTCTCACCGGCGGGCAAGTTTCCGCCTGCCCCCTTGAAAGTCAGGTTTCCATCATCCTCCATTGCTGTTCGGCCTCGAACACCGATTTTCACATCTGTTCCTCCGGGTGAGGTAATATGTACATACTCAGCCCGGTCGAGCAGGTTCTTTACCAGCTGTACCTCTTTTGCAAGGCGTTCATAATCAATGGGAACTGTACGAATAAACATGTCTTCAGTCGCCATGGGTGACCAAAAGGCCCGCAACTGCTTTGATGCCATTAAATAATGAAACACATGCTCGTAAGACTTTCCCTCATGACTGTAAGGTTTAGATATCGCATAACGATCTTTTCCGAGCTTCTGTGCACTCAATGAGATAAACACATCCGGTACGGATGCAATTGCCTGAATCACCGCGTCATCAGCAAAATCAAGCTGTGTCTTGACCGGTTGAACCAGGAGGAGCGGAATTCCTCCAGCTTCATATACGGCGTTATGAAGGGCCATTGCAATTCGAAGGGTTTCGCGCGGGGGATTTGTGACAATAAGTACCCGCTCTCCATGTTTCACATCCAGTGCATGCTTCACAGCTACTTCGGCCGCTTCATGCAGTTTGTCTATTTTTTCTACTTGTATTGTATCCATGCCCTATAGTATGAGATCAGAAAGAGAGGGTCAATTCTATTTTGCATTATCAAGTTCACGCTGCATCTCTGCCTGTAAGGTACGATAGATAAAGGTTGATATTCGCTGTTTTGCATCTGTAGAAATAAACCTGTTGAACAGTACAACATACAATTTATCATCCTGGTCTTCCCGCATACCAACTACTATTCCGCTCACCATAACAATTCTGCTGCGCAGCTTTAACTGAATTTCAGATAACTCTGTTCTAGGGGGAAGATCGACACTTTTATTAAAAAAGACCGCCATACCGGCAGAACTGATGTCCTTAATTGTTCCCTCATACATAGAACCGGCCACTTGTACGTTAAATTCAGTGTCAATATTTTTAGGACAGTTTGCCCGTACAAACTTTCTTTTGCCCTTTGCCTCATTGGCCATCAGGGTCTTTAGAATAATTTTAGTACTCTCTTTCAGCCCCAGTTTCAGCTGAATATATCCCCCTGGAACCATCAGATCCATCAAATATTTCCGGGCCAGTTCCTTATCTTCGTTGTAGGTAAGAATTCCAATTTGCACTCCCTTGGTTATTTCATTAATCATAATTGAACGTATATACTCTTCCCACTCGCTCTCTTTCAGACGCTCGTCAATGTTTATAAACAATATTGAGTTATTGTATTTCTTAAGCAGTGGCAGAAGTTTACGATGGTCATTGATAAGATATACCTCGAACTCATTCTGAATTATGTGGGTTATCAGATCCTCCTGAATTACACTATGAGGATAGAGAAAAAACACCTTTTTACCGAACTGCTCCATTTGAGAACTATTCATATCTATTACTTCACCTTCCCTTCTTATACAAACTCAGTCTCGTAATTAAAAGAACTCACCGTTTTTTCATTTTTTGAACTGTTGCGATAATCGTAAAACTCGTCAAAAGTATCTAACTTCGGCAGACTAAGAACCTCATAGGGATAAATATAGGTCAAATGGTCTGTTTTTGAATATCGCACATAAAACTTACGCCCCCGCGGATCGGAAATTTCACCTTCTGCATCAACCTTCGCCCGGGTGGCTAATATCGACGGCCTTCCATAGCAATACAACTCTACTTCAACTGGAGAACTCTGCTGTAAGTCCAAGATTCCTTCACGGTCCAACTCTACCCATGCCTGGACCCTATTCACTCCCATTTTTTTGAGCTCAAAGGCAGTCTGTCCGTTAGTTACCGGGAGAGGAAACCCAGATACTATTTTCAGATTTTTATGCTTTTTTAGAAGCTCCAATTGATATAAGTCGGTAACCCTGAAACGACGAATACCGTCCTTCAGAGCCTCATCAATTTTTCCGGTTATCATCTCAAGCACCCCTTCAGGACAGAAATGGGGCAGCTCAACCTCCTGGGTCTGCTTTGAATAGCTGTACAGGCTGTCAACTTGGATACTTGAGGTGCCGGTTTTCTGCCCCCGCTTTCCGGCACAACTAATTTCTCTTCGTTTCGACTGTGACATCTGCGGTCGTTTTGATAACTCGGTTTTTATACGGTTCAACTGCAGGGATTTTACTCTTTCAAAATCAGTGTGCTCAATTCGCGATCCAATATAGTTCCAAAATTCACGACGGAGCTTTTTCAAGAGACTTGGGGGCATAAACAGGCCATCTTCACATTCGACCTCCACACTGCTCACACTAAAATCATTTTCCCCAGTAGCCGCAAACACCCGCGCCACCTCCTGCGTGGCGATTCCATGCTGCTTGGCATCCTCAAGCTCTAAGGGAGCCGACCACTTAAGGCGTTCAGCACCACTATCAGCGCTGCTGTCGACTCGGTTCTCATTCCCAACTGCGGTCTCCCCTCCATCGACTTGAACCGATATCAAGTTACGCTGAATTTTAACCTTTAAGCTAAGTTGCGGAACTACCTTATACTCAGGTAAAGAGTCAGGATCCGGCCAGTTGTTCTTTATACTCTGAGAGACTTTGTAGACCTTTGATCCGGGAGGAATCTCACGATCGAAGGGAAGATACACTTCTCCAGTTAAAGCGCTGCGGACATCCTTCCCTCGCTGTTCGATTGTACGAACGGTAAATCCTGAACTTTCTTCGCCGCCGGGCCCCTGAAACCTCAAGCGGTCACCTACATGCAGTTTTCGCTGCAGATCAAGCTTTACGCGTCCCTGGCGGATATCCTGTACGCTGCCGATAAGCAAGCCGCTTACTCCGATATTTCCCGGCTGTAACACCGTAGTCATATCTTCCTTCGATGCAAAGCCGTGGGACCACCTGCGTCCGAAAGAGCCCGCCAGTACCTGTTTTGCCTGCCCCAGTACCTTTGTCTGTTGATCCTCTTCAGCGTCAATTACCATTCTGTATGCTCTTACTACACTCTGTACGTAACTAGGTTTTTTCAGCCGCCCCTCGATTTTTAGTGAGGCAACCCCCATGCTCATTAGTTCCGGAATAAGGTCCAGGGTATACAGATCCTGGGTAGAAAAATAAAACCCCGCCTGTTTGCCCCCCGCCCCCTCTGCATAGTATCTGCGCCGACACGGTTGTTTACAACGGCCGCGGTTTCCGCTCCATCCCCCTATCCAGGATGAAAAGAGGCATTTGCCCGACAGTGAGCAGCATAAGGCGCCATGCACAAAAATCTCTATTTCTACGGCAGACCGGGCGATAATTTGTTCAAGTTCATCCAGGGTAACTTGCCGCTCCAGAATTACCCGCTCAATCCCCATACCCGCAGCGGCCGCCACTCCAGCACTGTTATGTATTCCCATTTGGGTCGAAGCATGCACCGGTATAGAAGGATAGTACTCTCGCAGCATAGCTGCTATCCCTAAATCCTGTACAATTACCCCATCCGGTGAGAGTTGCGATATATTAAACAGCTGTTCCGCCGCCTCTTCAAGCTCATTTTGCTTAAGCAGGGTATTAAAGGTAAGGTAATACTTCTTATTGTGTTTTTTCGCATACCCAGCGAGCTTTGACATATCCCCAAAGCTAAAATTATCCGCCATTTCTCTAGCGTTATACTTCCCCAAGCCGCAGTATACCGCATCCGCCCCGCTCACATATGCCGCGAGGGCGGTTTCTAGATTGCCCGCCGGCGCCAGCAACTCAGGTGTATTTCTTAGATTTATCATTACTATAAAGTGTAGAAGTTTTCCAACATTTTTTCTACAGCCCCAATTGCTGCTGCAGCTTTAGATAACCGGTAGTTCTTCGAAAATTCAGCCGCAGAGCTCTGAAACGGACCTTTAAATACATTCAAAATACATTTTTCAAGAAAATTTTAAAAATAATTCAGAAATTTAAAGAATTTTCTAAAGATTAGTTAAGTTTATGCCGGGGGTGTGTCGAAGGTATAGGTGTGGAAGGAGTCTCCGCGGAAAGACTTTAAAGGACTTCTCCTATTCTTATTTATATATCGGTCATACTTTAGATCGGTTTAGAAAAAAAATTGCCTTTTAGGCAAAAAAATGAGGGCAAGGAAGCCCTTAGAGATTTCAAGGAGGAAATCGTATGATTATTAATCACAACATGAGCGCAATGTTTGCGCAAAACCAGTTGAAGCACACCAACGGTACACTCGAGAAGAACATCGAAAAACTGTCTTCTGGTCTTCGAATCAACCGTGCCGGCGATGATGCATCAGGATTAGCAGTAAGTGAGAAAATGCGGGCTCAAATCCGCGGCTTAAACCAAGCTTCTCGAAACGCCGAAAACGGTATCTCTTTTATCCAGACAACCGAAGGTTATCTGCAGGAATCACAGGACATTATGCACAGAATGCGTGAACTGGCGGTACAGTCAGCCAACGGCATTTACACTGACGAGGACAGAATGCAGATTCAGGTGGAAATCAGCCAGTTGGTTGATGAAATCGATCGAATTGCCAGCCATGCCCAGTTTAACGGCATGAACATGCTGACAGGCCGTTTTGCCGCAGATACTGGGGAAAACACCGTAACCGCCTCAATGTGGTTTCACATTGGTGCAAACATGGATCAGCGGGAGCAAGTGTATATCGGCACAATGACTTCCAACGCCCTTGGAATGCGTCAGGAAGGAACCGGCGAAACACTGACAATAGAGTCTCCTGAAGATGCAAACCGTTCAATTGGCACAATTGATTCAGCACTGAAGCAAATCAACAAACAGCGTGCCGACCTTGGTGCCTATCAGAACCGTCTAGAACATGCAGTCCGTGGCATTGATGTTGGAGCAGAAAACATCCAGGCAGCCGAATCACGGATCAGAGACGTTGATATGGCTAAGGAAATGGTGGAGTACACAAAGAACCAAATTCTACAGCAGTCTGGAAACGCTATGCTTGCCCAAGCTAACACAAAAACACAATCGGTCTTGCAACTATTGGGATAGCGCGTTATATTTAAAACTGAGGATTTATAGTTCTTTGAAAACATACCCTCCTAGTTTGGTATTAACTTAAGGTGATGGGCCGGCCTTTCAGGTCGGCTGCATCTCTTTAACATGTGGGGAGCAGTCCGGAAGGGGCGCAAAAAAGGCCTTCCCTGTTCCTTACGGTTGATATCATGGAAGGCAAGGAATGCCTTTACACAGTAATCAAGGAGGGTTATATGATTATTAATCACAACATGAGCGCCTTGTACGCAAATCGCCAAGTTGGTATAGCAAATCAATCCGTAAAAGGTAACATTGAAAAGCTTAGCTCAGGTATGCGTATTAATCGTGCTTCCGATGATGCATCCGGACTCGCAGTAAGCGAGAAGATGCGAGCGCAAGTACGAGGTCTCAATCAGGCTGAACGCAACATTGAAAATGGAGTTTCCTTTATTCAGACAACAGAGGGATATCTACAAGAGTCCCAGGACATTTTACACCGCTTACGGGAACTTTCAGTGCAATCAGCCAACGGTATTTACTCCCAGGAAGATCGCATGCAGATTCAGGTTGAGGTCTCTCAGCTTGTTGATGAAATCAATCGGATTGCATCCCACGCACAATTTAACGGTATGAATATGCTTACCGGCGGATTTGCAGCGGATACAGAAGACGGGCAGATAATGCAGTTTCAGGTTGGTGCAAATATGGACCAAAATGAACGCGTATACATTGGAACAATGACCGCTCAGGCGCTCGGCCTGCAGGGAGCACAGGGTGAGGAAGGAACTATTACTATTTCGAACCCTGAAGCAGCGAACATGGCAATCGGCTCTATTGACAGTGCCCTTCAGCAAGTTTCACGGCAACGTGCCGACCTTGGTGCGTATCAAAACCGTTTTGAAAAAGCTGCCGAGGGTGTTGCAATTGCGGCTGAAAACCTTACTGCTGCTGAGTCACAGATCCGGGATGTAGACATGGCCTCTGAAATGGTCAACTACATGAAAAACCAGATTCTGACTCAATCTTCAACAGCGATGCTCGCACAGGCAAACACACAGACACAATCGGTACTGCAACTACTGTAAGACACCTAGTGTTCAATTAAGCAAAGATGAGATTTCTGGACGTTTTCTCATCTACTATTTAGGAGGAGGCCCGGCGCCCCTCCTCCTTCTTTATTTAGGTGGTAATTATGGAACTGCATTTTAATGATGTAGGTGCACAGAACAGGCAATTTGCTGCGGCAGCTTTCGATAAAAAAGAGTTTCGAGTTCAGAATTCACAAAAAGAAGCTCAACAAAAACAAGCGGCAGCGGCAAAGGCAAAAGAAAAGAAAAAAGATACCGTAGATCCCGAAATTTACCTAAAAGATATCCTCACCATCACCAGTATCTTTAACAGAAAGCTCAAATTTAGTATAAATAGAGAGCTGAACCAGGTGATCGTCAAGGTCGTCGATGGCGAAACCGATAATATTATTAAGGAGATTCCCCCGGAAGCACTTCAGCGCCTCCACTCCCGTATGAGTGAGGCTATAGGACTTCTGATTGATGAAGAGATATAGACTATATTTTAACCGGGGGATCAGGTAGTGATAAATGTCTGATATCAGTATCCCCGGTGTATCCAGTAAATATAACACCGGTAAAATGATAGATGCCATCATGGAAGCGGAAAAAGTTCCGCTCAACCGTATGGAAGATCGTCAACAAACCTTTGACCAACAAAAGAAAGTCTGGAACGAGGTAAATCGTAAACTCAGTTCATTACAGGAGAACGCTCGAAGTCTCTATAATTTTGATAACCCCTTTAGAGAGTACGTGGCTAACTCTGCTGCCCCTGAAATTATTTCTGCAAGTGCCGATCGGAATGCCTCCAAGGGCATAGAGGAGGTCGGTGTCCAGCAAGTTGCGGCAAATGACGCCTTTCGTTCGCGCCCTTTGAGCTCTGATTTCAGTATCAACGCCGGTGAATATGCCTTCAAGGTTGGAGAACAGGAAGTAGAGTTTTCCTTTGACGGCGGTGATATTGACGACTTTGTTCGCAGAGTAAATCGTCGAGGGAAAGGGATTATCGAAGCCAGACTTGTAAGAGACACCTCAGATACAAACATTTTACTTATCGAAAGTACCAAGACCGGTGCGGACAATCAACTTACCTTCTTAAAGGATGCACAAGCTATGGGTGAGGCCACAGGCTTGCTGGCCAGAGTCTCTACAGGTGAGCGTGATCTGGCTATCAACTCAGATACTACCTCGAGTATTGAGTCTTCTCGTTTGAGAGGAGATTTTCAGCTGCAGGAAGACAATTTAGTGGTTCCACCCGGCACTTCAGCACAGATCCAAGTAAGCCCTCCGGTACAACCTGATAAAAACCTTCAACTCGTTCTAGAAGTCCAGGTGCAGGAGCTCCCTCAAGACGAATATCAGACTCCCTCCCCTCCTCCTGGTCCAAAGCTTCCCGATGCAGGAGGGATTGAGCTCGAGGGGATCGAAATACAAAATGCCCCAGGGGATGTAAAAAAACCCTCATGGGAGCCACCGCCGGAACCAGAAACTGTGGAAACCTTGCAAGTTCTCTCGCTAAATGAGAGGCAGCAGCTTGCCGAGCTTACGGACACTGAAGAGCCCCAAAAACTTACTATCCCCTTGTCGGATTTAGGCACTGCTTTACGTTCAATTGACGTACTTAACAAAAATACGGGCCGCAGTATTACGGTAAGCAGTGCACGAATAGAAAACCCTGAAGCCCGGGGCGAATTTCAACCCCAGTTTCCGGTATCTACTGCACAAAATGCACAGCTTACCATTAATGGAATACCTATCGAGCGAGATACTAACAGCATCGACGACGTCATTCCCGGAGTAACCCTTACTCCGCAAATGGCCTCAAATAGAACTGTAGAAATTAATGTAGAACCTGACAAAGAGGCCATTAAAAACGGGCTTATCCAGTTTTTAGGAAGCTATAACCAGGCATTGACGGAAATCAATATTCTTACCAGCAATCGTGAAAGCGTAATCGAGGAGATCGGCTATTTTGAAGATGATGATCGGGAGGCTGCACGTGAAAAATTAGGCATGTTTTCCGGCGACAGCAGTTTTATGCAGCTTAAAAACCGGCTTCAACGGATTGCCGGTGCAGCCTATGAAACCTCCGCCGGGCGGGAGCTCAGCATGTTGAGTCAGATGGGAATTTCTACCAACGCCTCCGGCGGTTCAGGCTCTGTGAGCCGGTCAAAACTACGCGGATATTTGGAAGTAGATGAGTCTCAGTTAGATGAGGCCATTGACCAGTACCTGCCGGCTATAAAAGAACTTTTTGGCCAAGATACCGACGGAGACTTAGCAGTTGATTCAGGTATAGCTGTTGAAATAAACAATTTTGTGAATGCCTACACCCGCAACAATGGTCTAATTGATACACGTACAAGCAGTATTGAGCGGCAAATTGACGAAACAGGAGATGAAATAAACGACTTTAAACGGCGTTTGGAGGATAAAGAGACCGATCTGAAACGTAAGTACGGCCGAATGGAAGGTTCTTTGGGAGACCTGGAGGACAGTAGAAGATCTATAGAGGGTTTACAGCAACGTAACTCACAGTAACCGCTGCATCAACAAGGAGCTTAATTTGAGAATCAGCATAAACGAACAAGCAATCGATTTTTCCTTGGAGAATGAAAAGACTCTCGGCGAAGTTATTGACGGCATACATACTTGGCTTGAGGATTCTGGGTATCAGATTTTCTCACTTGAATATGACGGCAACACTATTGTTCCTAGCGGCGAAGAAGATGATAAATGGAAGCTCCAGCCAGTCGATCAAATGCAAAATTTGGATATTACAGTACTCTCCGCGACCGAGCAATATGGACAGGATCTTCACACTCTTTATCAATACCTCTCCCTGCTTCAGCGGGCCCTTGCATCCGATAATCGTGAGCTTATTAAGGACCTGAAGAATGAACTCCCCTATATAGTAGCCAATATCGACCGAATATTGGGCTCCCACAGTGAATACGGCCATGTCTTAGAAAAACTGGTAGAAGGATCGGGGATCAAAGAGGGCGAAATAAAGCCGGCTGTACAACAACTGAGTACTTACTTGAATAATCTTCTAATCATACTTCAGTCTCGTATAAATGAGGTAACCCAACCTCTTACTGAAATTCGTTCAACAGCTGAAGGATTGAGGGCTCTCATCCCTCAATTGATGGATGTCTCAGTATACCTTCAAACCGGCAAGGATAAACAGGCAATGAATTCTATAATTGAGTTTACGGAGATCTCCGAAAAACTTATTCGTTTGTACCGCATTTTGCAGAACCAGGGGATTACAGACCTTTCAAAAACTCGATTTAATGAACAAGACTTCACCACTTTTTATTCCGAATTAAATGAAATATTTAATGAACTAGAGGATGCCTTCAATTCAAAAGATTCAGTATTAATTGGAGATTTATTAGAATATGAGGTTGCTCCACGTACAGAAAGGCTGATGGAGTTTATATTAACTATAGAAAACAACCTGGACAACAGCAAGACAAAACCAAAGAACAAAAGTGAGGGTTGATAGGTGGAGTTACTTATTCTCCAGGTAATGCCTACTTTACAGCAAGCCGATACGACCTCTACTATCATCGCAGTTGCAGTATTTGTGTTCTTTATTCTATTCCTGGTAATTGCTGGTATGCGTGGAAATCAGACAAGTTCTGGTGGAGGCGGCAGTGGAAAGAAGAAGTCTAAGTTCAATAAGCGTAAGTTTCGACGTTACGCGGCGAATCGAGGACTCACCCGCCATGAAGCCCTTACCTTAGAGGACATCATCCGTCGTAATAGGGTTTATAGCCCCTATTCTTTACTGAACAATACCCCAGCTTTAGACAGTAACCTTCGTAAAACCCTAAATGAAATTGAAGAAAGCGGCCTTGAGCCTAATTTGCGGGAGGCTAAAAAGCTTACGCTCTATCGAATAAAACAGAAAGTTGAACGTAGTACAAAGGGTGTTAAACCCCCTTCATCTTCACGGCAGCTCAAGGTAGGTCAGGCCGTGTCCTTGTCGGTAAATAACGTGCGCTATCAGACAAAAATTACGTCTAATTTAGAGAAAAGCTTTGGAATCGAGGTTCCTAAGGATAAAACCGGCACAGAGATACGCTGGCGTAAATGGACTAAGACCCAAATATATTTCTGGCGCCCCAACGGTCAAAGCTTTTCATTTGATACAAAGATAGTTGGTTACAACGTAATCCGCGGAATATCGAGCGTGTTTCTGCAGCACAGTGAATCGATCAAGGAAGCGCAGCAACGACGTTACCGTAGGAAGCCGATTGAACGGCCGGCATATATCTATCCGATACGAATAATTACCTCGGGCTTCGGCAAAAACAGCACCCGTAAAGCAATAGTGGACAAGAACCGGGGGAATTTGGCCACTCTGATTGACATATCAGCGGGAGGCTGTGCCATGCGCAGCTCCTATCCATTAAATCGTGGTGAACTCTTAAAGATCGAGTTTGAAACCGAAAAACGCCAAAAGGTCACGGTGTTTGGAAAAGTTATGGGAATGACAAAATCTTATCCTACCGGCGGCATTATGCACATTATGTTTACCAGAGTCTCTCGATCTCACATGAACCGTATCAACAGCTTCATTTACAGTTTTGAACAGGCCCGTGAACGTCGTTACCCACGTTTGTAGATTTCTAGATTTCAATGGTATTACACCTCATTCATCACAACTCGGCAATTTATTCTTGGACACTGTGTTGACCATGATTCACTTTTAACCTACATTTTATCATATGAAAGTAATTGAAATTAAAGATATCACCAAAAAAAACATTCCGCTCCACTATCGGAATGAGTTCAAGGGATCTGCGGTGTTCGAATACCTACCACAAAAGCAGGAAGAGAGTCCGGTTGAGTTTACTTTAGAACATGCCGCCAACGGTGATATTGATGTATCCGTAAGAATACTGAATAAGATCAATTACCCTCTCTTACCGGCTTTGAAGTCCCTTAAGGCACACATTCGCTATTTAGAAAAACAAGGTAAACTTTAGTAATGCAACAGCTACACACAGCCTCAGCAGAAGAGACAATCCGTCTCGGACAACAAATTGGATTCAAAGTTGCCCCAGGCGACATAATTACCCTTCATGGCTCCCTTGGCTCCGGTAAAACTACCATTGTAAAGGGAATCGCCGACTCCCTTGAAATTGATGATGAAATCACCAGCCCCAGCTATACTTTAATTTCGGAATATGATGGACGAATTCCAATGTACCATATGGATTTGTATCGAATCGACGGGATAGATGAGTTTGAACTCTTGGGTGCTGAAGAACTACTATATGGAATCGGAGTATCAATAATCGAATGGGCGGAAAAAATTGAACAGATTTTACCTGATAATTGTATATCAATAACTTTTTTTATTGATGCTGCTGCCGAACGTGATATAAAAATAGAAGGTATCCAGGAGGAACTTACACTTTGAAGGTATTAGCGATTGATACTTCCACCTCCCTCTTAGGTATAGGTCTGCAGTCTGAAAAACAGTATTTTGAATTAAACCAAGATGTCGGACTTCACCATTCAGAGAATCTGCTTACCGAGGTACAGTATTTATTCAATAAAAGCAAGATCCCTGCAAATGAGCTCGATCTAATAGTGGTTTCAAAGGGTCCCGGCTCATTTACGGGACTACGTATTGGGATGTCCACTGCCAAGGGCCTGTCCTTTGGCGGGCAGATTCCAGTTGTATCAGTTCCTACCCTCGACATGTATGCTTACAGTTGTGATATGTACCCACAAAAGGTGTTATCACTACTGGATGCTCGTAAAAATCGGGTATATGCAGCCTTTTACACACATGGCCTCCAGGAGGGGGAAATCCTGGACATCCCGCCGGCAGAACTCATTGATGCATTCAGCAGCTTCCAGGACATACTCCTTACCGGACCCTATGCAGGTCATATGTTTGAGCTTTATTCACAGATAAATGCGGCTAAATCCAGCCGCCCTTCAGCATCTGTTGCAACTAGTAATCGTGTAAGTATCGATCCCCTGTACGCTGCACCAAAAACGTATGCTCTTCTTAAGCTCGGTATTCGCGCCTTTGAGCGCAATGGTGGGGATGCAGAGAACCAAGGGCCCCTCTATATTCGTCCAAGTGAGGCCGAAATGTCTTTACAAAAAAGAGGTGACTCGACAAAACATTATGAACAATAATACTGACTCCTATATGGAAGATATTGAAGAATTAGAATCCCTTGAGGAGCTCGAGAGTGCTGAAACCGCAATAACAAATCATAAGGCGCTTGATATTGAAGCTCTAGAAGCGGAGAAGTTCCTTTCGCACCCAAAGATTCAACATCTTCAGGAGGCAATGGATACTTACACTTTTCCCTCTTTACTGTTAACAGCGAATTTATATATTCTTAAGCAAAACTCTCCCTACTCCCAACTTTTCAAAGACTCCGACAGACAGTTCCCAAGAAGCCTGAGCCAAGATTTTCCACATGACCTAAACCCTGAACAGATTACCAAGATTATTACATCCCTCCAGAGTGATGCGGAAAACTTCAGTTATCGAGGCCGCTTACAAGCGATACACCGCAGTCGGCTCGACCAGCTTTTTAATGTCAACATTATACCGATATTTACCGAATCTTCCTCTGTACCGACAGTATATCAGGCCTTTTTTGACAATGTGACTAAGGAACAAAAAGAGCTGCTTCATAACACCTTCCTCAGCCTGCTGGAAGCCTCTAAACTCAAGGATAACGACACCGGAAACCATATTCAGAGAGTTGGTGAATACTCAAGGCTTATGGCACAGTACCTATTTGACCAGGAAATCAATTCCGATATAGGTCCTGAGTTTATACACAATATTCAGTTCTTGGCCCAAATGCATGATGTTGGAAAAATAGGTACACCTGACGATATTCTAAATAAAGAGGGACCTTTAGATGAACGTGAATGGGAAATAATGCAGGAACATACCATTAACGGTGCCTATATCATGAGTACCTATCCCCATTCAATGGCCAGAGAAATCGCACTTTTTCATCATGAACATTGGGACGGTACTGGGTATCCCTACAGCATAGCCGGCGATATGATTCCCCTTTCATCCCGTATTGTTGCTATTGCAGACGTATATGATGCGCTACGCATGCAACGAAGCTACAAACCATCTTTTAATCACAAAAAGGCAACTTTGATTATAACCGAACAGAGGACCACCCACTTTGATCCTAAATTAGTTGATGTATATGTGAAAATTCAGAAGGAGTTTGACAAGCTTTATACACAGCTTAAAGACTAGATTTATTCTTTCGTGTTTTCTGAAGAGGTCTTATTTGGGACAGTTTTCCGATCACCCGCCTGTGAAAGCAGATCGATTTCCGGCAGTTGGGTGCCGGTTTTAGCCGCCGCCTGGTTCTCTTGCTGAATTGCAGTAAACACTTCCTGCCTGTATACTTTTATATTGCGAGGGGCTTTTATACCAAGTTTTATTTGGTCACCCTTAATATCTACCACTGAGATTTCAATCTGGTCACCAATCATTATACTTTCATCTTTTTTGCGGGAGAGTATCAACATGCCGAGTTCCTTACTTGTGACAACTCATCTATTATTTTATGCCGTGTTTTCCAGTTTTCATTTTCTGTTATACATTGCCGGCCAATATGCAAATCTCTGTTAATTATCAGCGGACCTTGAAGGTTGGCCGTCATCTCACGCTGCTCGTCCGGTATAGTAACTATAGTCAAAACCAGCATGTTTTCTTTGGATCTCGGTGTAAGTTGTATTGCTTCGAGGTCTGTAGACGATGCATCCGGAGAATAATCGGGACGGAAAATAGTTGGATCGATAAGTACAAATGCGATTTCCTGTACTTCCATGGATTGGAGCCAATAAAACGGCTGCTGCAGAGCATCCAAAAGAACAAAATTCTTCAGATTTTCAAACCCAAGCAGGCCGTAGGGGAAATGGATCTTCTGTCGATCATCTACATCTATTAGTCCGTAGGGCTTTGTATTAACCTTCATATTTCTTCACCTATCCTTCTTGTCTAATCCTACTTATCTAAGAAAATCCAGCAGCGTAGGCTGCATAATGCGGCCTGCAGCTCCCAAAGCTGCTTTATGTGCCTGTTCGAGTTCTTTCAAATCCGTAATTGCTTTGGTAAAATCAAGGTCAACCTCTTTTGAGTTCTGTTCCTGCAGTTCCGGAATCTCATGTTCAATTCTACGCAGGGCTACCTGCATTCTTTCGTCCTGTGCTCCAAGCTCCGACATACTCGACAGCAGTTTGTCCTGTGCCAGGTCGATACCCTTGAGGGCAGATCCCCCTATATCAATTGTGTCCCCCGCATAGAGTCTATCGCGAAGGTGGATAACCATATCAAACAGGGACCCGCCGGAAGAGTTTGCATCCGAGGCTATATTAAATGGAGGTTTTCCGATATCGGTGATTACTCCCAGATCTTGTAATACAGTGCCTTCGCCTGCATCCTGTAGGTATAACTGATGGGGCGATGTGGTTGTTAACGCAAGGGAGTTATTGACCGGATCAAGGCTCGCTTTTACTTGGGCCTTTGAATCGTTAATTTTGGCAATGATGTTATGGATATTATCACCAGCATTTAATCCAATTTCCTCGCCGTCTATTTGAATTGAAGTATCAGTATCCACCACATAGTTCTGAGCATTTACACCGGAAAATACCTGCTGCTGTTCAGCCCAAAGTACCTCATTTCCCGGAAAATGCTTTTTCATATAATTTCCCTGTCCAATTTCTACCACCGAAGGTTTAATTGAACCCCTATATTCTACATTAGTAACTACCTGCCCCCCCGCTTCCGGTATGGTACCTCGCAGTACCCGATAGGGATTGGTTGAGGTTTTGTCTCCGCCGAACATGGTCGTACCATCTGCGTTTCTGGCATTACCTATCTCAATTAATTCGTTCAGCAGTTGATTGATCTCCTGCCCCATCGCCTGTTTGTCGGATTTAGTATATGTGTCGTTGGCACCCTGTACAGCTAATTCTCGCACGCGGTGTAAAATGCTGTTAGCGCTTTTCATGTACCCTTCGGCTACCCGGTGCTCACTCTTAATCCGTTCTGCATTTTTTGCATACCGTTCAAGATGGGTTATCCGTGACAAATACCTAGTGGAGTGCCCTGCAGCTAATGGGTCATCCCGCAAATTATTCACCCTACTTTGGGTTGACATTTGGTTGTTTAGATCATACAAGTTTTGATTACGCTTATTAAGCTGATACTGCATGTCGTTAATACTCATATTGCTGCTAATTCGTTCCATCTAATTATACTCCCATCCGGTTAATGATAGTATCCAGCATCTGGTTTACCTGCGAGATGTATTTAGAAGCCGCCGCATAACCGTGCTGAAATTTTATCATCTGCGAAAGTTCTTCATCAATGTTTACTCCAGAGATGGAGTCTTTCATCCCCTTCAACTCCTGCATTATCTCTTGTTCCGTTTCATAAGCTCGATCGGCAGCTTCACCCTTCAAGCCGACCTTAGTAACTGCTTGTGAAAAATAATCGTTGAAACCCCTGTACTTGCCAACCATCACATCCCCGTTCCGAAGCTGGGCAATGGCTAAAGCGGCATCTCCACTACCGGAATCTGCAACCTCTCCATTTTTTCCAAAGCCTGCTGCGATACTGTCTGGATCATTCGCAATTGCCGGATTAAGCTCGGTCCAGCCGGCGGGGTGTGAGAGCGGGGCAACCGAATAATCAACCCCCTCTCCACGAAGTGCGGTTACCGCATCTGCCTGTTCCCAATCATAAGCTCCGGCATCACCAGTTTCAGTTAAGACACCGGAATACCCGGCGAGGAACTGCCCGGAATCTTCTATATGCCGTATAACAAAGTCGGGATTTTCCACTTCCGCTGCCGGGGAAGCCTTTAAGTCGAGCCGCCCGTTTCTATCTAAGCGAGCAACTACTTCAGATCCGGAGGTATTTATGCGGCTCACGAGCTCCTCGACCGTATCGGTTGAGTTATAGTCAATTTCAACGTTCCCTTGAGGTCCGGACAATGAGATTGTGCCTTCCAAACCGATCTGCTGCTGAGGGTCTAAACTATTGCTGCCGGTAATACGAAACAGATAGGTGGAGTCGAACTCGCCATCCCCGCTTCTATCGTAATTTCCCGATACATTGTTTACAAAGGGCCATTCAGTAAAAAAATCCTGACCGGTCTTTCCGTTCTTGCCGTAAGCATCACGATGTATACTATTCACCATATCGGTAAAATTGATGGTCATCATGTCGAGACCTTGAATTTCCTCTCGAACATCATCATCCCGCAGTTCAAGATATCCTGCCAGCTCACCACCACGAGGGAGGAACTCCTCCCCGCTCTCACGCCACACCACATCAGAATACCCTTCGTTCTGTGTATTTGGTTCGGCGGACAAATAATTCGCAACTCGACCCTGCAGCAGGTGCATACCGCCGCTATGAATGGTAAACTCATCCGGATCGCGCCCACTTACTGATATATCCACCAGCGATGAGAGTCTGTTTACAAGCCGGTCTCTTTGATCGAGCAGGTCGTTCGGGTTATCCCCCATCGCTTCTATTTTTACAATTTGCTCGTTTATTTCAGATACTTCAGCGAGGGTGGAATTGATTCGCTGAACGGTACCCTGCACCTCCTGTTCCAGCATCTCGCGGATTTCACTTAGCCCCTCATACCTGCGATGGATTCCTTCAATTAAGCTTTTGCCGCGTTCCAAAACGGAGTGGCGTGCGGAAGTCTGTTCCGGATACATGGAAAGCTCCTGCCATGAATCCCAGAACTGGTCCATCTGAGCCCTCACCGAAATATCTCCCGGTTCGTTATAGACCTGCTCCATCATCAGTACATATTTATCACGCGTTTTCCAATATCCCTCACCGTTGGCCTGCTTGACAATCCGGCCTTCCAGAATTTTATCGTGAATTCTTTCGATTTTATCGGCAGTAACTCCTTGGCCCAATTGTCCGGCGGTTTCCTCCCGGTTTAATCCAGGCATATAAATCGGGTCAAATGCTTTCATTTCTACACGCTGCCGGCTATAACCGTCCTTCGCGGCGTTTCCGAGGTTGTGCCCGACGGTAGTCATTGCTGTAGTATGAGTAACGAGACTTCGCTTACCCATTTCAATTCCCGCAAAAGTTGAATTCATTCGGTACCTCCTTACCGCTTAGAGCTGGTGGTTTACTACCAACGGATCATTATCGGTACTGCATTTTTTACCCGATTTTGAATACATTGTTCCCCGCTTATGCGGAAAGATTTCCTGGAGAATATCATAGATGGTAGTTGAAATACTGCGAGTATATGCATCTATCGACCATACTACTCCCTGTAGCTGCAAAACCTGACTTTTCAGTTTTCTAAACAGCTCGGACACCTGATCTTGCTCATCCTTCGGCAGTTGCACCACTACGGTGTAAAAACCGTCCGTAGGCCCTGCTTTCACTTCATTCCGAAGTTTTTCAAATACATGCATCCTCTCTTTTTCAAGAGCCGTCAAATATCCCGAAAGCTTCTCCATCTTCTCCAGTGACTCTGTTAGTTGTTTCCAATCATGACGAAAAATACTGGAGCGAATGGTCTCAGCCCGTTCGATGGCAGATGTAAAACCATCGACTTCCTGCTGCAAAATGTGTGATAGATGTACCGCCGTTTTCATTCTTATATACTCCTGTTTCTATCATCGGCCTCAATTATTGAGAGTTTAATAAAACTGTTAATTCGATCGATTGTTCTAAGCTGTTCCTTAAGGTATTACTTTGTACTAAAGATAAGGCTTGATTCTAAATAAAAGTTTTCTTATATTAGGATAACACTGAAGATTTATTACAATGTCGTCACTATTCTAAGGAGGATACGAATGCAAGTTGATAAGGATCTGATCATTATCGGCGGTGGAGCTGCCGGTCTTAGTGCTGCCCAATATGCAGCCCGGGCCAATTTGGATGTACTGGTAATTGAAGAGATGGCCGCCGGCGGGCAGTGCCTTATTATCGGAGATTTAGAGAACTACCCAGGATTTCCCGATCCAATTAACGGCGCCGAATTTGCCATGTTATTAGAGAACCAAGCCAAGAACTTTGGCGCAAATTTTCTTATAGGAACAGCGAAATCTATTACTAAGGAGGGTGAAATCTACAGTATCGAAACTAGCAAGGGTACATACACCACCCATGCCGTAATACTTACCACAGGTGCCCAACACCGTAAAATCAATGTTCCCGGTGAAAAAGAGTTTGCCGGTCGAGGTGTCTCCTACTGTGCCACCTGTGACGGACCCTTTTTTAAGAATAAAAAAATGCTGGTTGTCGGCGGCGGCGATGCGGCTTGCGACGAGGCCAGTTTTCTGGCGAACCTCACCGATAAGGTCATCATGATTCATCGTCGAGATAAACTCCGAGCACAGCGATCCTTGGCGGATCGTGTAATTAAAAATCCAAATATTGAGGTTCGTTATAACACCGAGATTCGGGAGATTAAGGGTGGAATGAAGGTCGAAGGGGTTGTATTGGAAGACAACACCAGTGGTGAAACCTATGAAGAGGAGATGGATGCAGTTTTTGTATTTATAGGTTCAATTCCTCAAACTTCACTTGTACCGGATGTAAAGAAAGATGAAGCAGGTTATATTGTTACCGATCAGAATATGGAAACTGAAAAACCTGGTTTGTACGCAGCTGGAGATGTACGTTCATCACCATTTCGGCAATTAGTAGTGGCCGCCGGTGAAGGCGCAATAGCCACCCATTGCGCGTCCCAACGAATCGATGCTATAAAAGGGGAAGCATACGAATAAACTTCTTTTTTAGCAGGCGCAGATGGTGCAGATAGCATCTTTTATAAGACATCTTTTTATAACCATTATTTTTTTTACTTTTATAAGCGGAGCCGACCCGGTGTGGTCGGTTCCCCATTTTTTTTCATCCCCCGGTGGTAATGATAGCAGCACACAAAACCTCAAAATGCACGCCGACCGGATGCTTGCTTCAATGAGTGATGAGGAACTCCTGGGGCAGGTGTTCCTATTAGGTTACTTTGGTCGTTCCCCATCTACGGAAATTTTAGACTGGATTAAGAACAAGCATATCGGCGGGATTAAAATTTTTGGTTGGAATGCAGAAAATCTGCAGGAACTGGCCCAAAGCGTTGGTGCTCTACAAAGTGCCGCATTGGAAAGCAGGCTACAGATACCCCTGTTTATTGCAACCGACCAGGAAGGGGGATGGGTACGCCATATTAAGGGAGAGACCTCCATCACTCCCGGAAATCTTGCAATTGGTGCCACAGGTCTACCCTACGATGCCTACTACACAGGACTATACATTGGTAAAGAACTCAGAAGCTTGGGCATCAATATGAACTTTGCTCCCACCGTCGATGTATATGGTGATGCAAATGCCCATGTAATCGGTCCACGGGCATTCGCTGAAGACCCTCTGACTACCGCCCAACTCGGGGTGGCCTATTACCATGGCATGGAGGACAGCGGAATCGTATGTACAGCTAAACACTTTCCGGGACATGGAAAGGCCACCGAAGACTCCCACGGCACGCTCCCGGTTATTCAAAGTGATTTTGACACTCTTTGGGCAGAAGACCTGTTACCGTATCGCTTTTTATTTCGAGAAGGATTACCAGGACTTATGAGTGCCCACCTCGCTTTTCCGAAAATCATCGATGAGAACACCCCAGCCTCACTTTCAGCCTATTTTTTACGTACACTAGTTCGCGATAAAATGGGGTTTGAAGGAATAATAATTACCGATGATATGCGAATGCATGGGGCACTTCAAAACGGAAACAGCATCGCGGATGCGTGTCTCCAGGCTTTGAAGGCCGGCAATGATATGATTATGATTTCCCATGATTTTGATATGTATCAGCAGACTTGGAACCTTTTGTACGAGGAATTACAAGAAAACCCTAAGTTTAGAACCCAGATTGAGGATTCCGTACGTAGAGTATTGTTGACAAAGCTTCGCTATTTAAAGGGTCCTGAAGCAGTTCCTATGGATCCCGACCCAGGGGCAATTCCCACCTCCATTCCCTCGCAAGACAGCCAGGAGTTCTTTTTTAACCAAGCCGGGCGAAGTGTTTCCATTATCAATGACGGCAATATTCCTTTATCCGGGGAGAATAACAAAATTCTGCTGGCCGGCCAGCTGAATACTTTTCTCTCGGTAGGGCGCAGCTATTACCCGAAAGCCGACACATACTACTTTCCATACTCGCCTTTCTTTATAGCCGACGAGCAGCATATTTCAGAGTTGAAGGCGCGTGCCTCCCGCTACGACACCATTATTTACTGCCTTGCAAACCCAAACAGTGCCGAAGTCCTTCGCAGCCTTGAAGGGGTCGAAGCCAAGGTTATCGTACTATCGGTCCTTACTCCGGTATACTTGCGCACTATTCCCTGGATAGATACCGGCTTAGCTATTTACGGCACCGGGCGCGATTCCTTCACCGCCGGTTTTGCCGCACTTAAGGGGATGATTTCTGCTACTGGAAGAGTACCCATCTTTATGCATGGAGAAGAAAGGGAATAACCGTGATATGGCAGCGGGTCACTCAGGATAATTTTTACGAACTCATCCGATTCATTCTGCCCCATGAATATGTGTGTGTTAATTTTACCTCCCGGCTGTTGAACAACAACCGACCGGAATTACCGCCACCCCGTGAGGCGGCACTGTATATTGGGAAAGATGTCCCGTCGAACTCCCACGGACCTCAAAAGTCCTACGAGACAGCCAGGGTCTGTGCGGCGGTGCTGGTCACTTCTAAAGGACTTGTAATTCCTGTTCATGAAGAAGGAAACCCCCTAACTGCAGAACAGTTGCTGCCTTTGCTCACTCAGATCTACCGTTACGTTCGTAGGATTTATTGCGTGATAGGAATGGAGAGCACCGTGAGGCAGTACGAACCCCATCTTCGCGAAGCAATAGATACCTATCGTTCCCATTATTTGATGCTTCGACCAAAACAGCGGCCCCTCGCTTCACTTTCAATACCAGTGAAAATCCAAATACACTACCTTACTGAAAAACAGATAAAGAACATATTTCCACTTGAAAAAGCATACCAGTATGAGGAGGTAGTGGTACACCCGGAACGCTTTAATTCTGCCGCATATATGCTTCACTTTCGCAAAGTCGTAGAAAGTCAAAAAGTTCTTTTTGCAAGTCTCAATGGAGTTCCTATCGCGAAAGCAGGAACCAACGCTATTGGCATCAATCATACCCAGATTGGTGGAGTCTTTACCACACCCGAATACCGTGGACATGGAGTTGCCCGAGCGCTCATGCACCGATTGATCGAAGAAATACAGGTATCCGACAGAAACGCAGTACTGTTTGTCAGGACTAGTAACCCCTCGGCAATACAGCTTTATCGTCGTTTAAATTTTGACATAATTGGTCGTTATCAGATATCCTATACTAGCATATAGAAAGCGGGGTTATTATGAAAATATGTATGATTGCAAGTGAAGCGGTGCCTTTTGCTAAAACCGGTGGTTTGGCCGATATTGTTAACTCCCTATCAAAAAAATTGTCTCACCTTGGCCATGATGTACGAGTGGTAATACCTAGGTATGCCTCCATTTCCATAGAAAAGCTCACTCCAGCTGCAGCAACTCTTTCAGTTCCCATACGTTTTACTCAGGAAAAATGCATCGTACTGCAAGGCTATTTTCCGAATTCAGAGGTTCCGGTCTATTTTATCGAACATCCCGCCTTCTCAACCCGGATTGGCTATTACGGAGAAAACGGAAATCATACTTATCGCGACAACCATTACCGCTTTGCCCTTTTAAGCCGCGCGGTATTTCCGCTTTGTCGAAGTCTCAACTGGTATCCAGATATTTTCCACAGTCACGATTGGCAGACAGCTTTAGTAAACGCCTACTTGCGGGAGTTCGAGTCCGAATCCGAGTTTCAACACAGTCGTGGTATTTTCACAATTCACAATATCGGTTATCAGGGAATTTTCTCGAAACATGACCTTCACACAAGCCAACTCAGCTGGGAAACCTGCAGCCAGGAAGTACCAAAAGTCGAAACAGCACTGAACTATATGAAATGTGGTATTCTGAATGCAGATGCAATCACCACGGTCTCGCCCACCTACGCCAGGGAGATACAAACCGAAGAGTTCGGCCACGGAATGGAACAGCTCCTGCGTGAACGCAATTCATCCCTCTATGGTATTTTGAACGGGGTCGATTATGAGGAGTGGGATCCAAAGAACGATCCTCATCTGCCTAAACCCTATTCAGCCGATGACCTCACCGGTAAAGCGGCTGCAAAAGCGCATATGCAAAAAAAGGTTGGACTTCCTGTAGATTCAGGGGTTCCCCTGATCGGGCTGGTAAGCAGGCTTGCTGCTCAAAAAGGCTTTTATGAGCTCTGCGATCCTCATCGGGGAGCGTTAAAGCGAATATGCCGGGAGATGTCGGTACAAGTAGTGGTGTTGGGTACCGGAGAAAAATGGCTCGAAGAGGAGCTGCTGAATCTTCAGCGTCTTCTTCCGAACTTAAAAGTTAAGACAACTTTTAGTGATTCCCTCGCCCATCAGATAGAGGCGGGTTCCGATTTTTTTCTTATGCCCAGCCGTTATGAACCTTGCGGATTGAACCAGATTTACTCCCTCCGTTACGGCACCCTGCCGATTGTCCGTGAAACTGGGGGGCTTGCAGACACTGTTGAAAACTACAACCAAGAAACCGGACTTGGCACCGGCTTTATGTTCAAGGACCTCTCACCGGAAAGCATTTTTCATACCACTGAATGGGCAGTATCTATCTGGTACGAGCAGCCGGAGCATTTTAGACAAATGCAAATCCGTGCAATGAACTCACATTTCTCTTGGAAAGATTCTGCAGATCATTATGTGAAACTTTATCAGAGATTTTTGGACTCTTAAGATTCAGTCTCTTAAGATTCATTTAAAATGAGCATTATTAAAGAATCTCACATCTCACCTGTTTTCCGTTCTAAACGCCGAAGGCGGTGCTGTAATTCATTAAAATGCACCTTCGACAGCAGTGGACGTTGTTGCAGGAGTGGCTGTATAAGTCTCAATGCAGCTTTTGGCTGCTTGTCAATATGTTCAAGGATTTTTGCAGTTTCGATTAATTGGTAATATCCCGCTCGGAGAGCCCTCATTCTGGATAAAACTCCCCGCAGTTCAGTCAGCTGACGGCGGCGCTTATAGAGGGGAACTAGAACCCGGCCGGCCGCCTCATTCCCTGCGGATAATTCCGCTTCTAATATTGAAATTGCCCGGGTCTCATTGATTGGAAGCATCATCAATCCAAGTCCCAATCTGGTCTGGGTATCGTGCAGACGCTCCGGATTCAATGCTGTTTTTTCAATATGAAAAAGGAGTTGTGCCAGGGATGCTATATCCTGCACATGGTGGGCTACTACGCGCCGCATGCAATCACTATCCTGCCTTCTCAGAAACTCCTGATAACACTCCGGAATGAGAGCCCCCTCAATGTCATCCTCACGATGAATATTGAGCACCAGCTCTTCAATACGCCCTAAATTACACCTCTCTAGGGTCTTGCCCCAAATTTTACGGGTCGGATACAGCAAATCAAGCTGACACGGCATATCTGTAGTGTGATAACCGTGAATCCGGAGACGGTTCAACAGCATGTGCCGGTCAAACCCCTTCCCGTTGTAAGAAACAAACAGATTGTCCGATGAAAGATACGGTAGTAAGGCTCGTATAAATTCCGGCTCACCGGGATAGTCCACCAGCAATATCTGTTCGATACGCAGCTGTTCTCCCTCTATACGACCAAAACCGGCCAGAAAAATAATGGTACCGGCACCCCCCGAAAGCCCGGTAGTTTCAAAATCATAAAACACCAGCTTGGAAAGCAGACTCGAATCTTTTAACAACAGCCCTTCCACATGCTGCGTCTCGAGAGGACACGGCACGGTCAAACTGCGCTGCCACACGTAGGGAGAGTGGGCATTCCACCCGGCCCATGGCAAGGGGGCTTCATTTCCTTGGGGTATTTTTTGTCCAATTTTAGCTTTTCCGCTCGCCTCGCGCAGTTCCCGCAGCTGCTGCAGTCTACTGGACAATTTTGCCACGTATCATCATCCTCCGCTTTTACAAACTGTGTTAATTAGTTGAGCCATCATCCAAGCCATTTTTTGAAAAAGTCGGTAACCGCTTGTTTCTTGTTTAACTCCGTCTTTCCATCGTCCGGCCCAATACAACTGGGACAACCGTATTCACAGGCGCACTGGTCGAGTACTTCGTAGGCAGCTTTCAGTATCTGCATCCGTTTCTCTGCAAATCCCTCGGAGAGTCCAATTCCCCCGGGAGCAGTGTCATATACATAGATCGTCGGAACTTCGGTAAAGGGGTCTTTAATACGCTCCGCAATACCAATATCAGAGCGCTCGCACAGCAGAAACACAGGAGCAATATTCCTGATGAGGGTGCCGATATGGGCAATTACATGCTCGCGAATTTCAGCATTTACCGCCTCCATCGCGGCGGCGGCACGAGTATCATCTTCAAAAGCCATCAGCACCGCTCGGGTATGAATTTCCTCTTCCGGCAGATGAATATCCCCGTATCCGAGATTTTCGTGGGTTCCGAATTTCAGTTTCTTGTATTTTGCCACTTGACTGCGCACCAGCACATCCCCACACAGCACACGGCAATCAGGATAGGCATCGCTGTTATCTATCTCCAGTACCTTGATATCCGTTTTCACCACCGAATCGGTATAGTAATTAAGCTGAGACTCTTTGATGTAACATTTGAGGTTTTCAATATCAAGCTCGATGGAGAGGTACTGGCGATCCCGATGCAGATAGACTGCGTTTGGAAACAAAAGTTCCTTGGCCGAGGGCACGTCCATCTCCCCGATTACCTCATTTTTACCGCCGGTTGTATCGATTATCACCACACTACGGGGTGAAGTCGTTCGCAGGCTGACCTCTTCGGCTGGGTAGCCCTTACCGGACCAGTACCAGCGCCCTGCGCTTTTGCGCAGGGTCCCAGCTTCTTCCAGATAACTCAGCAGATCATCAATCTCTTCGGGCCTCAAAGTCTTTCCAAAGCTATCACCCTCGCTGAAGGGGAGCTCAAATACAGCAGACTTTAAGTGGTCCATCAACACATACAAATTATCCGGATTGATCCAGGCCGACTCCGGACTGCGCCCAAAAAAGTAATCCGGATGCTGCACCAGAAACTGATCGGTAGGTGCCGCCGAAGCAATCAAAACCGCTATCGACACATTATTGCGCCGCCCGGCCCTTCCGGCCTGCTGCCAAATAGATGCAATCGAGGCCGGCATTCCGGCCAGAACCGCGGCATCCAACGCTCCTATATCGATTCCAAGCTCCAGGGCATTGGTTGACACAACACCGTGTACCCGCCCCTCTCGAAGGCCCTTCTCTATCTCCCTCCGTTCATTGGGAAGATAACCCCCACGGTATGATTCTATTCGTAGTCCCTCATTATCGCTGTACATGTTTTTTACAGCCTTTTTTATATACGAGGCTATAAGTTCGGTTCGTAATCGGGAACGGGCAAATACAATTGTCTTTATGTTCCGTCGCAGGAAGGCAAGGGCTATGTTTTTCGCTTCTAATACCACTCCCCGCCGGATTCCCTGTACAGCATCCACTAAGGGTGGATTGTATAATACCACGTGCTTCTCCCCGGCGGGGGCCCCGTTCTGGTCAACCAGGGTAACCTGCTCCTCTATTATCTGCTCCGCAAGCTCTTTAGGATTTCCAATTGTAGCTGAGCAGAGAATAAACTGGGGAGAACTGCCGTAAAACTCGGCAATGCGCTTGAGCCGCCGAATCAGGTTGGTCATATGCGAGCCGAAAATGCCTCGATAAGTGTGCACCTCATCAATCACAATATATCTAAGGTTACTCAAAAACTTAATCCACTTCGGATGATTCGGTAGCACCCCCGCATGGAGCATATCCGGGTTTGATATTACAATTCGTCCGCTCTCGCGCGCGGATACCCGCAAAGACTGGGGAGTATCCCCGTCGTAGGTGGCCACCTTCAACGGGAGGGCTCCTCCCAATACAATTTCGTTCAGCTCCGATTGCTGGTCCTGGCTTAAGGCTTTAGTTGGAAACATGTAAAGCGCCCGCATTTCGGCGTGTTCCAGCAGGGTCTGCACCACCGGCAGGTTGTAGGCCAGTGTTTTCCCACTGGCCGTGGGAGTAACAACTACCACATGCTCTCCTCGCCGCGCAGCCTGGTAGGCTGATAGTTGATGACTGTAAATCTGCTCAATGCCCCTTTTACAAAGAAGTTCACGCAGCTTGGGAGACAGATCGTCGGGAATAGGACTATATATGCCTTCGCGCATAGGCATTGTGTGCCAGCGACTTACCTGCGGGGAAAACTGAGGATCCTGTTTTAGTTTATCCAAAATAGTGTCATTTGTGTTCATGGAATCCTATAGTATCATTTTTTTACTGTAACCTGAAGATTCTTCGCTTGTTTTACTTTAAAAGGACTTACTTAATTCCAATTTTAAATTAGTTAGGGAGTGAAACATGAAGAAAAGAACCATCTCAATCACAATGATCCTTCTGTTGTTGTGTGCAGGAGCCGGACTGGCATTTTCTGAAACATCCGTAGCCGGCAAATCACTTTCCGGCGATATGTCGGACTTTGGAGCATATGGCGGTTGGAAGCTTCGCAACGAACGTTTGTATCAACAGGATACACAAGAACACCTTGCAAAGATTAACTTTCCTGCACCGCAAAGTGGTTTAATGGAATATAACTTCGATGTTCGTTACGAGGCCGGAGGTTTGTCAGACCGTATGGGCGGTTTTGGGATTCAGGTGTTTGTAGATGACGCACATAAGGGTAAATCCTGGGGAAACGGCAAATCCTATCTACTGTGGCTCAATTATGATGAAGACCCCACATATGGAAAAGCCGGTTTCCGCGGACAAGTATACCGCAGTTATTCTCACAGCCGTATGGAACTGCTGGATGGTTATGATATCGCGCTGAATCCCTCCGTCCTGACCCGAGAGAATCTGCAGCTAACAATTCCGGTCAAAATACAGGTAAATGGAAACAGCGGTTTGGTTAAAGTGTGGGATCCCTCCCGCCCAGGAACCTATCTCCGTTTTTATTTAGATGAAGCCCCAGAATCGGGAAAATATATCTCTTTAAGAACCAACAGCCTAGCTGTCAGCTTTGGTAATCCGGAGGTCACACGAAAGTAACCGACGGTCCATTCTAAATAACATATATGCAAAGGTTGGTGTTAAACTTGTAGTTTTTAAAAAAACCACACTTAACCCACCTTTGTTTTTTTTTGCTTTTTACTTATACTTAGCAGCAATGGGAAACAAGTATATTTCGATACGTGTTTTTATTTTGCGTTACTCACAACGGGTCTTACACTATCTTCGCTTTTTCTGGAAGGAATTAGAAAACGATAACTGTATTATGCGAGCCGGTAGCCTTGCCTTTTCTACCCTCTTAGCACTGGTACCACTGACAGCCTTTGTTTTTTCATTGCTCACCGGTTTTGGAGCCTTCGAAACAGTAAGAACAGAGCTTCAGGATTTTCTGTTCCGCTTTCTTATTCCCACTCAATCTGAATCAGCCCTTGTATATATTGAAGGGTTCATACAAAACAGTCGTGCTCTGGGGGTGGTAGGGCTTTTGATTTTCGCACTCACCTCGATTTTTTTGCTCAACGGCATTAGTACTAATATCAATGCTATTTGGGCCAGCACCTCACGGGTAGGTTTCATCCGCAATTTTATGATGTATTTGGCGGTAATTGTAATTGGTTCCCTTTTAGTCGGGGCAAGTTTTACGCTCAGCATAACTCTGCAGAATTTTGCCGCTGGTTATCCCGATTTTTCAGCAATTCTGAAAGTACTCTTACAGGCGGCTCCTACGCTGTTTATCTTTATAGTAATCTGGCTGATGGTTTATGCAGTTCCTTCAGCTAAAGTCTCTTTCCTCAGCAGTCTCATAGGTGCCGCAGCGGGGACTCTTTTTTGGGAAGTGGCCCGTTTTCTGTTTATCGACGGTACAAACTATGTACTCCGGCTCTCGATTATCTACGGTTCACTGGCCGCTATTCCAATTTTTCTTGTGTGGCTCTCATTGAACTGGCTTATAATTTTTGCAGCCACCGAGATCACCTATGTGCATCAGCACCGAGATAATTTTGCACATGCACATTCGGGAAAGGAAGTATCCCTTCACCAAGAGTTGCTCATGGGGCTGCAAATTTATCTCTACATTGCATCTCGTTTTTTAAATGGTGATTCTCCAACCCGACTACAGGATTTATCTCGCCATTTTTCTATCCCCGCAAAAACACTGGAAAAATACATCCATCGCTTCGAGCAGCAGAGCTTGTTATTTCGATCCCCCTCGGCGAACCCCCACCTTCTGCCGCAAAAAGAATTAGACCGTACTTCCGTGGCGGAAGTGTTAGAAGCCCTCTGGGGAAAGGGACTTCATCTGCATGATCAAGATGGAAAGGTAAAAACACCGGAACGTACTATTGTCACACAGTTTACCAACACCGCTTTAAGCCGTTTTAAAGATACCTCAATCCTCACGCTCCTGTCCTCAGACGACGCCGACGGTTCCAATGAAACTTAAAGCTGCACTCACATTACTACCACTCCTGCTCCTCGCCCCACTGCTGCTTATGTGGCACGCATACTCTCCAATCGAAGCCCGGCCTGCAGTGGTAATTGAAGGGGAAACTGTATCTCACGATCTTTGGACAAGCCTAGTCCAAGAAAACCCTCTACCCGATGGAATTACTCTTATCAATGGAAACATCGACGGGTATGATTCGCTGCACATAATTGCACATATCCAAATTTCCCATTACTCAGCCCTATCCTCTAAAGAGCTTCCTTCAGCAGACTCTCTGCTTCTTGATAAAACATATTATGTACCGGTAGTACCCATCTGGGATAAGCGAAACGACGTGGAGTTAGCTCAAGCTGAAGAGCTGCCGTTGCTGCCGGTAGATGAAGTTTCGCTGCCCCAGAAAGCAGTAGCTGTTGACGGATTAAGGGTGGGCTCACCGGATTACCCGCTTATGGCAAAGACTTTCCTTGAGATAAATTGGATAAGGAATGTCGATCCGGAAGCGGACAGCGCATCGGAAACCCCATCGAAATCCCCGGCCGTTTTGCAGGCGAAAGAGTCGTTTCGCAGATGGTTTGACAAGATTTCCGAACCCGCCGATTCCGGTGCACCGGAGATTGTATGGATTGGTGCTGTCGGTGACATGATGCTGCAGCGGGGAGTACAAGAGATATTAATACGCAACGGCACCGAGGGACTGCACACGATCTTTCAAGATACCCTTCCGATTCTCCAACAACAGGACCTGCTGATTGGTAACCTGGAAGGTACGGTCACCCATCACAGCGTAGCAATTCCAAAATCGTACAATTTCCGCTTTTCTCCACAGGTTCTGCCGCGGCTTAAAGAAGCCGGTTTTGATTACTTGTCAATAACCAATAATCATTCCTACGACTATGGAAGCAGGGGCTTTCTTGATACACTCCACCATCTAAAAGAGGCCGGACTGTATACCTCCGGCGCCGGGAAAACCCCGGAGGAAGCCTACACCCCTACCCAGCTCAGCATTAAGGGCAGCACTATTTCAATTTTATCGGCCGCAGCTTATCCACAGGAGAAAAACGGCTTTGACGGCCGCAGTCAGGCACAGGTCACCGACGAGCGGCCCGGCACAATTTTCTCCGGCCCCCGGGTGCTCGAAACATTACGCCAAACCAGTAGTCCGGAGAACATAGATATTTTGGTTGCCCACGGGGGTGAGGAGTGGCATTCAAGCCCTTCCGAGGAGCAACGGCAATTTTATCGGGCTGGTATTGACGCGGGAGCCGACATTGTCTTCGCCCATCATCCACACGTTCTGCAGGGTATGGAAGCCTATAGGGGCGGATTAATTGCCTATTCCCTGGGTAACTTCATTTTCCCGGGTATGTACGAAATGCCCTACGCCGAAGAGTCTTTGATACTCTCAGCCGGTTTTTATGACAGCCGTTTACTGTATCTCCACCCTTATCCGGTGAACATCAACCATCGTGTAGTCTCTCTGGACCAGCCGAACGGTCCTATTCTTCCACGCTTTTTAGAGCTCACACGACGTCTTCATTGACCGCCCTATTCATGCAGCTTAGCTCAGCGTAAGAAAACTCTGACAAATCGCCTCTAAAAGGAGGCATAGAGGAGGCATAGAGGATGCATAGAGGACGTAAAAAAGCCCCGCCTTGTGACGGGGCCTATACCCTAATTCAACCTGCATCCTAAAAAAAGCTAAAGCAAAAAAGAAATACTAGAGTGCAGCCAGAGCTGTCTCGGCTTTGCCGTGCTTAATAGTTGCATGACACTGCTTGCAGACCATGATTTTCTTTTCTTTTACTTCATGCTCGTACATCAGCTTGATACCGGTTCGTTTGCAGATTGGGCAGGTACCACGGCCCTGTTTTACCATTTCTCTTATTCCGCTTCCTCTATGCGATTTGGACATAATTTCTCCTTAAACAACTTGTGAAATTGTGTAGAAAGAATACTGTCTCAGCTTAAAAAAGTCAACACACAGCGGTGGATAAGACTCCGGTACCGAAATAACTAGGGCGACTTGGCTATGGAGCCAAGAAAAATCTCAAAAACCTCCGCACTCCGATTCGAACAGACGTCGAGAAAACTCCGAAAATTCTCAGGGCGTTCTCCGGCAGCCGTATCCGAGACTATTCTAAGCACAGCGCTCGGTATATTATTTTGGAGCCCCGCCAATACCACACTGCTGCTCTCCATATCGGCCATATCTCCTTGAAAATCGTCTCGCAGCCTCCCACGTAGCGCACTCCCCCCCTCGATTGGCAAAAAACTATCCCCGCTTAACACACGGCCGGTATATACCGCATATCCTAGAGTTGAGCATTTTGAATGCTTTTCAGCACTTTCCCGAAGTCTCTTGCATATCCCATGGTGGGTCCGAATCTCACGCAGCTGCGATTTATCTGGTCGAAAGCCTGGAAAGACTCCACGTCCGCCGCCAATGGCCGAAGTATCAAGGTCCCACTGAATTACATCCTCCGCAATAACCGTATCCCCGAGCCTGTACATCGGATTGAGAGCAGCTCCTATCCCCGTCAACAGAATCGCCTCCGGTTGAAAGCGGCTGCAGATGTATTGAGAAGTCAAAGCAGACTGGGCAATACCGCTGCCGGTCCATGTACAGAGAACGTGCTGACCGGATAGTTCTCCAAGTATTATTTCCCGGCCGGCCCATTCCAGCCGCTCAGTCTCTTCTATCCTCTTAGCCGTATGGTACATCTCGGCCTGCAGGGCTCCGATTAGGGCAATCACGCTTTACCCTCCCTGGAACTCAACCATCGAGCGACTGCTTCCGAGAAGCCCCCTTCTCCGCAGGCAGCTACCTCTGCAAACCGGCGTCGAAGCTCATTCGGAGCATTAGCCACCACAAAAGCAGTTCCACTCCACTCCAGCATATGCACATCGTTAAAATCGTTGCCCACCGCCATGGTATCCTTCTGAAGTACTTCTACTCTATCGGCCAGCCAGGCACTGCCGCTGCCCTTATGCGCACCTATCGGAAAGAGTTCAATCCACAAGGAGGATCCATCCAATGGAGAACTGCTCCAGATAACGGAGCACTGATCCTGGAAATTCGCCTGTATTTTCTGCAGCAGCCCCTGATCGGGAGGTGTAATTATTACAAACTGGGTTGCCTCAAGCTGCCGAACTTGCCGCCATTCAAAGTCGAGGGCATATTTTTTGTACAATTCTATCCGTCTCAGAAAATCACTTTGTCCCCCTCCGCCCTGGTAGTAGTGAAAGTAGTGATTATCGGGGATGGGATGATGCACCATAAAATCAAGATCAAGCTCAATTAGACGCCGGCACAGCCCTTCGGTTTCTTCGACTGTAAAAACAGTTCTTTTAAGCAGTTCTTCCCTGCCTAGGTCGTACACACCAGCGCCGGAAGAAAACACCACATACTCAACGGGGAAACTCGAATCGACCACCCGGTAAAGCGATTGTAGAGAACGACCGGTGGCTAAAACCCGCAGAAAGTTTTTCTCCCCAAGAGTTTTGAGTGTGTGAAGATCCTCTTCACTGAATCCACTAATTTTATCGTAGAGAGTTCCATCAAAATCGCTTACCACCATTCCCCGGTATTTCACTGCCCTACTCCAATACTTTATACGTGCTGCTTGTCAACGGCGATGAAAGACTTCCGAGTACCCGTTCGAATAACACTCCGTCCCGATGGGGCACCCGGTGGCCAAAGGTGGCTCGAATTGAAATCGAGACAAACTGCACAGATCGCTCTATGGCAATTGGAAGACTATCCCCCTGCAGCAGGCTGCCTACTAGCACACTGGCAAACAGGTCTCCGGTTCCCGGATAAAATGCGGGAACGTAATCACAGTCAATCTTCCAAAAGCGGCCGTCCTGCCGATCATATGCAACCACCGTAGACACATCCGGTTTGCCGTCGGTTTTGACGCTGGTCATAACTACCATGCGGGGCCCCATCTCACTTAGGCCCAGGAGTTGTTTTTTTATCTGGTCATGGGAAATTGTATCCCCCAGCTCTGCGTCAAGTAAAAAGCTTGCTTCGGTGATATTTGGAGTGATTATATCGGCCTTTTCCACCAGCCGACGCATCTCATCTACCATCGACGTATCAAAAGGTCCGTATAATTCACCATCATCCCCCAGTACTGGGTCTACCATCACCAGCTGATCCTCATCCTCGGTTCTAAAATCATCGATAAAGCTTCTGACGATTTCTACCTGTGCACTTGAGCCTAAGAAGCCGGAATATATCGCATCAAAATCTACCTGCAGCTGTTTCCAGTGAGATGCAATTGGTTCCATCTGCTCAGTAAGGTCGAGAAAGGTGTAGTTATCGAAGCCCCCGGTATGGGTCGACAACAGAGCTGTCGGTAAAGGACAGACCTGCACCCCCATGGTAGATAAGACGGGTAGAATTATGGTAAGTGAAGACCTTCCGAAACCTGAAAGGTCGTGAATAGCCGCTGCCCGCGGAACCGGTTTGCGCATAACGCGCCTCCTTACTAAATATCTCGCTCTAATTATCTCGTTGTTTAATCTTATCTCATTTTGCAGGTTCTTGGGTACCGTAAAAAAGTAAAAAAGCAAACCTCCAAAGTCATTTAGAGAGGCGCTAATGACACACCCGCCGGCGGTGTGGTACAAATAGATATGGATTACTACGAGCCTCACAGCGGGTTATTTATCGCCGACCCGGAACAAGATCTCTGGCCCGATGGCCTTCCCTCCTTCGATGAGCTGACGGAATCGGCGCGAAGCCTCATATTATCCGCCTCCGGCTGGAGGAAGGTTTTTGCCGCCGACGGGGATGAGGAGAGTTTAACTACTCAAGTAAAAGGCGCTGATAAGATGATTGCCGCGGCAGCGGCCTTGAGCTTTGTCGAGCAGATGCTCCGCCTCCATGACCGTCAGTTGCTTATATGGGTTGGCTGCGACAGCCGACCCACCGGCTCTGTATTGATGGATGTAATGCTGAGAGTTTTTATTGCGCGTGATGTAAAAGTGAAAGCAAGTTTTATCACCGCTGCCCCGGAACTAATGGCAGCGGTTAAACTAGATGAAGAAGCCCATGGCTTTGCCTATATTTCCGCCAGCCATAATCCTGTTGGTCATAATGGAATAAAATTCGGAGGGGCAAATGGAGCAGTGTTAGGAGGAAGCAGCTCAGCCGAGCTAATCACCCATTTTGAAACAGCCCTCAAGGAACCCCTTATCATTAAAAAACTCAGCCGTATCTGCCTGCAGGCAGATACGGCAAAATATCAGGCTGTGCTTCAGGCCGTTCCGCAGAACAAGCAAAACGCCCTTCAAACCTACACACGCTTCACCCGCCAAGTTGTATCGGGCAGCAATGAGCCGGAGGGACAATCCGCTTTTTTTGATGATTTGGCAGCTTCTTTAGACCGCACTCCAATTGGAATTATTGGAGAACTAAACGGAAGCGCCCGCAGTACCTCTATCGATCGAGAACTCCTGCAGGAGTCCGGTTTTACCGTTGAAATGCACAACGACACCCCTCGCCAGATAGTACACTCCATAGTTCCTGAAGGAGCCGGACTTGATCCCTGCCGTAAACTGCTTGCCCTGGCGCATGCCAAAAACCCCGCTTTCACCCTCGGCTATGTACCGGATAACGACGGCGATCGGGGGAATTTGGTATATATCGGAGTACACGGGCAGCAGCCCCAGCGCATTGCCGCCCAGGAGCTATTTGCGCTGGTGGTCCTGGCCGAGCTCTCCTACCAACACCAAATGCAAAACCAGCTTCAAGAAGACAGTCTGAATGCCGGAGGTCCATCAAAAGAACCTTTCCCACAGGCAAAAGCAGTGGTGGTCAATGGTCCAACTTCTATGCGTATTGAGCGCATTGCCAAAGCCTTTGCTGCAGAGGTATGGCGGGCTGAGGTTGGCGAGGCAAATGTAGTTAGCCTGGCCGAGCAGCTGCGGGCCGAGGGCTACCAGGTCCGTATTTTAGGCGAGGGATCCAACGGCGGCAACATTACTCATCCCTCAACCGTGCGGGATCCCCTTAGTACAATTTTTTCTATTTCCAGGCTGCTGGCCTTCCGTGGCAAGAATTCCAGCTTCAATCCATACGCCCAATGGTGCCAAAGCCCTGAGAGTTCTGCAGCGTACAGTCCCGATTTCAATCTTGGCCAGATTATAGCTTCTCTGCCCCCCTTTGTAACAACTAACGCCTACGAAGCCGAGGCAAAAATGCGCATTTCCACTTACGACCACGCCGCCCTCAAGCGCCGCTGGGAATATGTTTTTCTGCAGGAATGGGAACAGCATAAAGACTTTCTGCGCACTGAATATGGTATTGTCAGCTGGCGAGAGGTAAACTATGAAGGTACCCAAGCCCGCACCGGTTTCGGCCCGGATTATCGCAGCGGAAGTGAAAAGGGCGGGTTAAAAATTATCTTTTCGAATGCAGCCGGTGAGGATACCGACTTCATCTGGATGCGAGGCTCGGGTACTGAACCGGTATTCAGAGTGTTGGCGGATTCCAATGGGAATGACCATCAACGGCATGATTGGCTGCTGCAATGGCACCGAACTATGATTGAAACGGCTGATGGTATTCAATAGCGTGAAATTATTTATATATAACACACATGTAAGGAGGAAGGAATGAGTGTACATATTGGAGCAAATCCAGGTGATATCGCAGAAGTAGTTTTACTGCCCGGCGATCCACTGCGGGCCAAGTTTATTGCAGAAAACTATCTCTCAAATCCCGTGCAGTACAACCAGGTAAGGGGAATGTACGGTTTTACAGGTACCTATAAAGGCACACCTGTTTCTGTACAAGGATCGGGAATGGGAATTCCATCGATTGGAATTTACGCCCATGAGCTTATCAACGACTTTGGGGTAAAACGGCTGATGCGGATTGGATCATGCGGATCTCTACAGGAGCATGTCAAAATCCGTGACATCGTGTTTGGAATGGCCGCTTCCCACGACTCAGGTATAAACGACCGGCGTTTTCCCGACATGACCTATGCCCCGACCGCAGATTTTACTTTGCTTGAAACTGCAGTAAATTCTGCTCGCGGGAAGGGCTATCAATTTCATGTGGGCAACATACTTTCGACCGATACTTTCTACAATGATGACCCTGATTTATCGAAGCAATGGGCGGCTTTCGGCGTTTTAGCTGTTGAAATGGAAGGGGCGGCTCTCTACACTCTGGCATCAAAGTTTGGAGTACAGGCACTCACCATGCTGACGGTCAGCGACCATCTGGTAACCGGAGAGCAAACCACCAGTGAGGAGAGAGAAAAAACCTTCACTCAAATGATGGAAGTCGCTCTAGAGACTGCGGTATCAAAATAAAATACACAAAATGAAAAAAGCGGCGGCGTAACACAAGCTAATTCGGCTTAGGCCGCCGCTATTTTTACACCCTAGTTCTAAACTTTATGAACCGCTGCTAACCAATACGGTAGGTTTCATCCTCCGCAGCAATGAACCCTTCCCTCTCCAAGTCAGACAGACAGTTGAGCACCCTCTCATCTTCAAAAGTACTCATTTCCCTGCAAATATCATCCTTCGAAAGCGGGCCTTGGTGGTTAATTAAACGCAGTAAAGCGCCGCGTATTTGGCGGTTCGAGTTTTCAAAGGGGGCTTGCCGACGATAATGGGCACTGCGCCGGTTGGGATTAATAACCGCATACTTAAGATACACCCCATAGTCCATCAGTGCGTAATACCACTGCCTGGGATCGGATGCATCGAGCACCTGATTCACCACAGCCAACACCTCACTATCATGAACTCCCTCTTTGGAATCAAAAAAATGGTAGAGTATCACCCGGCGGATATTGGTCTCGATAAATGCAACCGGTTTATTAAAAATAAAGGCCTGTAATGAGCCCGCGGTAGCCGGACCGATCATTGGAAAGCTCAGCAGGATATCCGGTTCATCTGGAAGGATATCGGAGTAATTATGATGAACCAGTTCTGCTATCCGCTTAAGCCCCAAAGCCCTCCGATTGTAGCCCAGCCCTTGCCACAGGCTCAGCACATCCGCCAAAGGGGCGGAGGACAGATCCGCATAGCCCGGAAAACGCTCTAAAAAGGGCTGGTATTTTTTAATAACCCGCTCGGTCTGAGTCTGCTGCAGCATGAGTTCTGAAACGAGGATTTCGTAAGGGTCATTAGTATCACGCCAGGGAAAGGGTCGACCGTATTCGTGATAGTAGTTCCATATACGTTGTTGAAAGCGAGCTACCGCCTGTATAGAAAGCTGCATCTTTATAGCTGCGTGTAAATAGGCTTTATAAAGCGGCCTTTTCCCGTCGCTTACGGGCCTTCTCCGCCCCCCGACTTATGCGGTTCCACACTCCGGTCAAACCCATGGCCTTTTTCATTTCCCTCAGGGTCTCTCCAGCCTCTTCACGGGCAGCCTGGGTGCCTTCAAAAATTACCTCTTCCACCAGCCCTGTCTGCGCCTGATACTTGTACCTTTGTTCCCGTAGGGGATCCAAAAAGTTATTTAATGCCGCTATCAGTTTATCCTTAACCTCAACATCTCCGACCTTGCCGCTTCGATAGCGCGTTTTAAGGTCATCAACCTCGGCTTTGTTCGGATTAAAAATATCGTGATACATAAATACCGGATTTCCCTCTACCTTTCCGGGTACATCGGCTCGCACACGGTTAGGGTCGGTGTACATACTGCGCACTTTTTTCTCAACTGTTTTGGCATCATCGGAAATATAAATGGCGTTATTCAAAGACTTGGACATCTTTGCGCTTCCGTCGGTTCCTACCAAAGTCGGCACCTCTCCGATTTTAACATCCGGTATCGGGAAAACCTCGCCATACAGGCTGTTAAAGCGGCGGGCTATTTCACGGGTAAGCTCTACGTGTGACTCATTGTCCTTGCCCACCGGTACCAGGTTGGCCCGGGGCATGAGAATGTCGGCGGCTTGGAGTACCGGGTAGCCCAGCAGTCCGAGGGGGATCTCATTCAGATTTGCAGATTTTGCCATATCCTTGATACTCGGAAGCCGTTGGAGCCGGGGCACCGAAACCAGCATCTCAAAAATAAGGTTCATTTCATATACTTCGTGCACCGCCGATTGCAAATAAATTTTTGACTTTTGAGGGTCAATGCCGCACGCGAGATAATCGAGGACCATCTCTTTTGAATTAGCAGTAATACTTTCGATGTCATTTTTACTCGGTTTGGTGGTCAACATGTGTAAATCGGCGATGATAAAGAAACAGTCGTACTGTTCCTGATACTTCACTCGGTTAAGGATTGAGCCTACATAGTGGCCCAGGTGCAATTTACCCGTCGGCCGATCTCCGGTCAGTATTCGAGGTTTATTCATTCCAGCACTCCATATATTAAGGTCTCGGATTACTATATCGCGGCTTGAAAAAAGAGACAACAGTTATGCGGCTTAAAAGATTTATTCCGACTTTTCTTCGTGGGGAGATTCGAGGGGGGATGGGCCTTTACTCGCTTGAACATGTCCGCTTTCCATAAGGATCGCCAGGGGGCGCAGGGCCGGAATATTTTCACAGGCGATTTGAAGTACAACTGTAATGGGAACCGACAAAAACATCCCCATTACCCCCCAAATCCATCCCCAGAAAATAAGTGAAAAGAGTATCAAGAGGGGACTGATATTTAGACGGCGCCCCTGCAGACGGGGGTCGATAAAATTTCCGATGGTAACCTGGGTGGCTATCATCGAGATGGAAACCGCTGCGATCTTACCCATATCCGGATAAAACTGAACCACGCCCATGGTAATCGTAATCAGTATCAACAGAAACGATCCAATAGAGGGTATAAAATTGAGCAGGAAAGCTAAAACTCCCCACACAATCGGAAAATCCAGACCGATTAAAGTCAGGAAAAGCCATACCACTAGGCCCGTCGCCAAGCTTATAAAGAACTTTAAGTTGATATACCGTCCCACCTGTGCATTGATATGCTCAAGGATGCGACCTATTCTTCTACCTGTTTCTTCATTGAAAGCCCTTGCCAGTTTATGCTTAAGCAAGGGTTTTTCCAACAGGAGAAAAATCAAAAATATGATAATCAAAACTAAGGAGCTGATTAAGTTGATTAAGGAACCTGAGAAACTTACCAGATAACTGCGCAGCCTGCCCTGCCAGTTAATGTCGGTAGAAAAATCAAAGGAGATATCGAACCTCTCCATTACCTGGGCTTCAATCTGCGAACTGATCTCCATATAACGGGAAGCGTACTTCGGATACTCCTGGATAAAGGAGTTCACACTTGTCTGGAGGAATAAATAGACTAGAAACATAGCCCCGAACAGCACTAACAGAACCATGACCAGGGCGAGTATCCTCGGAACGTGCAGTTTATCCAGAAGATTCACCAAGGGCGCCAGAATAAAAGAGAGAAATATTGCTATAATGAGGGGGAGTAAAATAGCGGAGGCAATTTTTAAGACCGCCCCCATCATAATAACGGCGATCACAGCTAATAGTCCCGTTGAAACAGCAGATACTCTCATGGTGTTGTCATTTTAGCATTTTATCCAATTAAATGAAACTCTTAACGCTTGCTCTTAGCGCTTGCCAAACAGACGACTAATTAGACTCCCCCGCTCCTGTTGATCTTCATAATACGGTCCCAGCGACAGGAGGCGATATGACCGCTCCTTTAATAACTGAGAAGCTTTTTTATTAATTAAAATAGGCAGCTGCTGCGCCAAAACTTCCTGTATATGACGGGCGGTGTTCTCGGCATCTTTATGAGCACCTCCTTCCCCCTCCGAAATAATCCCGTGAATAACCCCCAGTTCTAAGAGGTCGCGGGAGGTCATGCGCATTAGTTCAGCAGCCAGCTTAGCCTTTGAAGAATCCCTCAGCAGGATAGAGGCACAGCCTTCTGGTGAAATTACAGAATAGACGGAATTCTCCAGCATAAAGACCCTGTCGCCTACTCCAATGCCAAGGGCTCCTCCCGAGCCACCTTCGCCAATGACAATTACTATAATTGGAACCTGCAGCCGGGAGAACTCTTTAAGGTTACGGGCAATTGCTTCTCCAATACCCCTCTCTTCAGAAGTAATACCTGGATACGCTCCAGGTGTGTCGATAAAGGTAATAATCGGACGACCAAAGGCCTCTGCTTCGTGGGCTAACCTCAAAGCCTTACGGTAGCCACCGGGCTGGGCCATCCCGTAGTTGCGTTTCAGGTTGTCCTTAAGATTGCGCCCCTTCTGCTGGGCCAGCACGGTCACTGGTATTCCTTCAAAGAACCCGATCCCTCCGATTAACGCAGCATCATCACCACCCTGACGATCACCGTGCATCTCAAGAAAATTATCAAACACCCGTTCGATATAATCTAAGGCAGTCGGCCGCTCCGGATGGCGTGCCAGGGCAACCTTTTCCCAGGCGGTAGTTCCGCTTTCCCCTCCGTAGAGTTTATGTTCTATCTTGGACAGGTCCTCGTATATATGCATATGCTCTTCAGAGGCCATTTTTTTAAGTTCTTTAAGTTTTTTCTGAAAACTGAATTCCGGCATAACCTATCTCACCTCCCGGCGCGGTATATGAGCGTCAATTAGGAAGGAGAGCGTAGACTTTAGCTGCTTTCGATCAACAATAGTATCCACAAAGCCCTTCTCCTGCTGAAATTCCGACCTTTGAAAGCCCTCAGGAAGCTTTTGCTTAATAGTCGACTCTATTACCCGAGGCCCGGCAAAGCCGATCAGCGCCCCCGGTTCGGCCAGTATTACATTTCCCAGCATCGCAAAGGAGGCGGTCACACCACCGGTAGTCGGATGGGTGAGCACCACAAAAAACGGCAACCCCTGCTCTTGCAGCAGGGCAATAGCATGACTGGTTTTTGCCATCTGCATCAACGAGAAGATGCCCTCCTGCATTCTGGCGCCTCCGGATGCAGCAAACAGCACAACCGGCAGCTTCTGTTCGGCACCCTTGAGCAGCAGCCGCGTTACTTTTTCTCCTACGGCGACCCCCATACTGCCTCCCATAAAGGCAAAGGACATCACTCCCAGGGCCGCCGGACGGCCCTCTATGAGGCAAGTACCGATGCTCACAGCTTCGTTTTGTCCGGACTTCTGTTGTGCCTTTTCAAGTTTTTCACGATAGCCTGGGAACTCAATTGGATCTACCGACCGAATACTCGCATCAAACTCCTTAAAGGTACCCGGATCGGCAACTGAAGAGATTCTCTCCTTCAAAGCCAGTTGAAAATGATGATTACAACCCGGACACACATACATATTCTCTTTTAAGATTTTATTATCAATATGACGGTGGCAGAGGGGACAGGCATGTTTTTCATCTATATAGGCCAGCTCACTTTTCTTCTGACCTGTTCGAGTCTTTTTTACCCCACTGCTGCGCCAGGGCACACGGCTCTCTTTCTGAGTCCGTGTGGTGGCAGTTTTAAATTTGTTAATTATTCCCATACACTACTCCTCAAGGATTCGAGAGAGTCCGAAGGTTCCAAAGATCCCTCTCTGGAACAGGGTGCTGTTTAGAATTTTTTTCTGCACCTCAATATTGGTGTCGATGCCTTCAATTACGTATTCATCGAGGGCTCGCTTCATACGTGCTATCGCACTCCTGCGGTCACGTCCATAGGTGATCAGCTTGGAGACCAGTGAATCATAATGCGGAGATACCGTATAACCTTGATACAGGAAGGAGTCTACCCGCACATTGCGCCCCCCCGGCTGCAGGTATCGGGTAATCTTTCCGGGAGTTGCAGCGTTAATTCGGCATTCGATAGAAGCCCCTTCCAGCTTTACATCTTCCTGGGTAATATCCATTGGCTCTCCACTGCAGCCGCGTATCTGTTCCTTAATGATATCCACATTGCTTATATATTCGGAAACCGGATGCTCAACCTGAACCCGAGCATTTACTTCCATAAAATAATAATCCTCGCCATCAAACAAAAATTCAATTGTTCCAGCCCCTTTATATCCAATTTTCTTAAACAGATTTACCGCATCCGAACACATTCGCTCCCTTATATCCGGGTCGATACCTGGGGAAGGGCTCTCCTCTAAAACCTTTTGGTGGTTCTTTTGTAATGAGCAGTCCCTTTCACCAAGATGAATTACATTCCCAAAGGTGTCTGCTAAAATCTGTACCTCGATATGGCGGGGGTTCTCAAGATACTTCTCTATGTAGATGGTTCCGTCGGAAAAAGAGGTTTCCGCTTCGTGGGTTGCAATCCGCATGGCCGACTCAAGCTCCGACTCTTCACGAACGATTCGCATCCCCTTTCCGCCGCCTCCGGAGGCGGCCTTAATGATAACCGGGTAGCCCGCCTTTTCAGCAAAGGCGACAGCGGTTTCAAGGTCTGTTACCGGCCCGTCACTTCCCGGAGTAACCGGCAACCCCGCATCCAAAGCGGTCTGTCTAGCCTGAACCTTGTCTCCGAGAAAAGATATTGTCTCTGCGTCCGGACCGATAAACACTAAGCCCGCATCCTGTACCTGCTGCGCAAACTGTGCGCTCTCCGATAAAAACCCTACTCCCGGATGAATAGCGTCGCAGTCGGCATACAAGGCGCCGGATATCAAGTTTGCGCTATGCAGATAGCTCTTTTTGGCCTCCGCCGGCCCGATACATACGGCCTTGTCGGCTAATTCTACGGCCAGAGACACCCGATCGGCTTCGGAATAGCCTACTACCGCCTCTATTCCCATCTCTTTCAATGTTCTCACTATTCTCACGGCAATTTCACCGCGATTTGCAATAAATACCGATTTTACCATACTACAGTTTCTCTACCTCAAACAGCGGAGTCCCGTATTCTATCATCTGCTGATTTTCGACCAAAATCCGCTTTATCCGACAGTCAAACTCCGCTTCGAGCTCGTTCATCACTTTCATTGCCTCGATAATGCAGATAGTCTCACCCTTGCTTACCTCATCACCCTCTTCCACATACGGGGGAGAGTCCGGCGAGGGAGTCCTATAGAAGGTTCCTACAATAGGAGCAGTGATAAACTCATGACTCTCATCGGCTGTTTCCGCAGCTGCGCCGCTTCCGCCGGCTTCTGCGGCTGGATCCTGCGCCATATGACCATCCATGGCTGGAACAACAGGGGCTGCCACCTGCTGGGGTGCAGCTATCGGCTGTACAACTGCTCCGGCTTTTTTCAGGCTGAGTTCAAACTCGCCGTCCTTTATATACATTTCTGCAAGAGAGCTTGTATCAAGTTTTTCAATCAATTCAATAATCTCACTCTTTTTCATGGTTCCTCCCGGTTTCAATCCTCAATCAAAAATTTCAGCGAAATTAGCACAATAGATTTCGGCCGTCAACCGAAATGTAATGCTTTTTCCTCTTTTTTTCTACCCTTTGCGCTGAAACTTCTTTTTCATCCCCTTGACGACTTTGAAAAAGTATGTCGTTGTGTGTATCTTTGTATATGACCACGTAAATAGGAGGATTTATGAGCGTATATATTCGATCGATTGGTGCATACGTACCTGAAAGACGTGTGAGCAACGATGAGCTCGCCCAGACCGTAGATACATCTGATGAATGGATTCAATCACATACCGGAATTCAAGCCCGTCATATCTGCAGTGACCAGGAGTCTACCAGCGATCTGGCGGTACATGCCGGACGACAGGCAATGGAAAGGGCCGGCATAAGTCCGGACGAAATCGACCTGGTAATACTTGCTACCGCTTCACCGGATTTTCTCGGGTTTCCCTCAACCTCTTCAATTATCCAGGATAAGTTGGAGTTGCCCAATTCAGGAGCCTTTGATCTGGTTGCCGGCTGCACCGGGTTTGTATACGGTTTGGAAACCGGACGGGCAATGATTGCCTCCGGCAGTGCCCGAAATGTGCTGTTGGTTGGAGCCGAAACTCTTTCACGCATTACAAACTGGGAAGATCGCAACACCTGTGTACTATTCGGCGATGGAGCTGGAGCAGTGGTACTTTCCCAATCTTCCGATCCGGAGCGTGGTATCATTGATTCAATACTTGGTTCGGAAGGAAAGGGCGCCGAACATCTCATTCGTCGTGCCGGGGGTTCACGTGAACCTTATACTGCAGGTAAAACTCCTCAAGAAAATCTGTATATTCAGATGAACGGTCGTCAGGTCTATAACTTTGCAGTTCGTGTGAACACTGAAATTATAAAATCACTTTTAGAAAGAAACGAAATGGAATCCGACCAATTACGATGGATAGTACCCCACCAGGCAAATATCCGTATTATTCAGGCAGCAGCCAATCGGCTTAAGTTGCCTATAGAGAAGTTCTTTACCAATATCCATGAATATGCCAATACATCCGCCGCTTCCATCCCAATCGCGTTAAATGAGATGTATGAAAATGATAAATTGTCTGCCGGTGATTACGTGTTACTGACTGGCTTTGGTGCAGGGCTTACCTATGGAGGCAATCTGCTGCGTTGGTAGACCGTTAAGACATTGCGGTCAAGGAAGTCTTTTTTGACCTATATTTCGGCCGTTGACCGATACCAGCTAATTCGATAAGCTGTAAATAAGTACATAAGGAGGAAGAATATGCAGCTATGTTTTCTCTACCCCGGCCAGGGAGCACAGTACCCTGGTATGGGAAAAGATATCTTCCAGGCAAGCACCATGGTTAAAGAACTTTTCGCGCTGGCCTCAGAGGCCTGCGGATGCGATACAGAAGCACTCCTGTTTGATTCTAATGAAAATGAACTAAAACAGACTCAAAATACTCAAATTGCAATAACCCTAATGAACCTGTCGGTGAGACGCTATCTGCTGGAACACGGAATCGAATCCGGCGGGGCAGCCGGATTTAGCCTTGGAGAATGGTCGGCCTACGTTGATGCCGGGGTGATCTCTGAACAGGAGGTATTTCCCATTGTAATGGAACGGGGCCGGCTTATGGCACAGGCCACCGAAGAACTCCAATCCGGCGGTGTCCAGAGCGGAATGGCTGCAGTTATCGGACTGCCCTCTGAAAAGATTGATGAGGTGCTTTCGACTGTCGAAGGGGCCTTTCCCGCCAATTATAACTCAAGCGAACAAACCGTAATTTCGGGAGATGCTGATGCAATTGAAAGGGCTTCCGAACAATTGAAAGCCGCCGGTGCAAAAAGGGTAATTCCCCTGAAAGTATCCGGGCCTTTCCACACTCCCCTTCTTTTGCAAGCCGGCAGCGGTTTTGTAAATTTTCTGCATAAATATACTCTGCAGGACCCTAAAAAACCTCTTTACTCCAACGTGACCGGCGGCATTTTGAAAAGCTCAACCGATGTACTTAGCAACGCGGTATTGCAAATCTCATCACCAGTACTCTGGACCCGTGAAGAGGCTGAAATTGCAAACGACGGGTATACAATGTGTGTAGAAGCCGGCCCCGGTAAAGTGCTTACCGGACTCTGGAAAAAGTCCGGATACAGCATCGAATGCCGGCCAACCGGCAGCCGCGAGAAACTTGATGAGCTGATAGGAGAAGTAGGATGAACTTTGCAGGAAAAACTATAGTTATAACCGGAGGCTCTCGAGGAATCGGAGAAGCCATTGCTGAATCATTTGTTGAGGCCGGCGCACGGGTACATGCCCTGAGCCGATCTGAAAGCAGCCGTGCCGCGGAATTACAGGAAAGGGCAGGTACCGCCGGAGGTGCGTACACATGGCATGCCGCCGATATTACCGATCGTCCAGCCTTGGAAGAAGTACTCGACTCGATTTTGAAAGAGGAAGATGGAATAGATGTGCTGGTAAATAACGCCGGCATAACCCGTGACGGGCTTTTGATGCGAATGAAAGACGAGGATTGGGATGCGGTTCTGCATACGAACCTCTCTTCAGTGTATACCGCCTGTAAGAAGGTAATCCGTCCAATGCTGAAAGCGCGCAGTGGAAGCATTATCAATATAAGTTCGGTGGTGGGTATTATGGGAAATGCAGGACAGGCCAACTACAGTGCTTCGAAGGCAGGTCTGCTCGGTTTTACCAAGAGCCTGGCCCGGGAAGTTTCCTCCAGGGGAATCCGGGTAAATGCAGTTGCCCCCGGTTACATCGAAACCTCTATGACGGAGAAACTAAACGATGCGGCGCGCACTGCCCTTGCCGAGCAAATACCCTTAGGTCGAACGGGAAAACCCGCCGAGATAGCCTCTGCGGTTCTCTTTTTAGCCTCGGATGACGCCGCCTACATAACCGGCCAGACGCTGGTTGTCGATGGTGGGCTTGCAATGTAAGATATAAGGATAAGATAACAACAGGAGATAAGAATGAATAGAAGAGTAGTAATAACCGGTACAGGGGCGGTTACACCCCTGGGAAATACAATAGATGAGTTTTGGAGCAACATAAAAGCCGGCAAATCGGGAATCGGCCCCATCACACGCCTTGACCCCACGGAGTATGCCTCCAAAATTGCGGGTGAGGTGCGCAATTTCAACCCCGGTGATTTTATTGATAAAAAAGATGCCCGTAAAATGGCACTGTTTAGCCAGTATGCGGTCGTCGCTGCGGTTCAGGCCATGCAGCAGGCAGGCCTTGAGACTGATAAAGTCGACTCAGAGCGGGCCGGGGTAATCCTCGGAAATGGAATCGGTGGCTTTGAAATAATTGAAGAGGGGCATCGAACCCTATTCGAAAAGGGTCCCCGACGGATCCCGCCTATGACCATTCCGAAGATTATCAGCAATGAGGGTCCCGGACATATAGCAATTAAATACGGCTTCCACGGTCCCTGTTACACCGTAGTCACCGCCTGCGCATCCGGAACCGATGCCATCGGCCAGGCCATGCGCGCAATTCAGCACGGTGAAACGGATGTAATGGTAACCGGGGGTACGGAGGGCTGTATAACCGGATTAGGAGTATCCGGGTTTACCGCCCTGAAGGCACTCTCAACTCAGAACAACGATACTCCGGAAATTGCCAGCCGCCCCTTTGACAAGAACCGTGATGGTTTTGTAATTGCAGAAGGAGCGGGTATTCTTGTGCTTGAAGAGTTGGAACACGCCAAAAGCCGCGGTGCGAACATCCTGGCGGAGGTTGCCGGCTATGGTACCACCTGTGATGCGTTCCACCTGACCGCACCGGACCCGGAGGGCAACGGTGCGTCCAGAGCCATGAAGATGGCCCTGAACGACGCCGGTATGCAGCCCGAAGATATCGATTACATCAATGCCCACGGCACCAGCACCCCTACCAACGACCCAATTGAGACCGCCGCTATAAAGACGGCCTTCGGAGACCACGCCTATAAATTGAAGGTCTCGTCCACGAAGTCCATGACCGGACATATGGTGGGGGCCGCCGGCGGAGTTGAGGCAATAGTCGGAGTATTGGCTATTCGTGATGGTTTTATACCTGCTACTATAAACCTCGATGAGCCGGACGAAAAATGTGATCTGGATTATGTGCCACATAAGGGCATAGAGACCAAGGTTCGAGCGGTAATATCAAATTCCCTCGGTTTTGGCGGCCACAATGGTGTAATCCTGATTAAGGAGTATTCCGAATGAGCGAAATAGAGAAGTATATTCCCCATCGTGAGCCTTTTCTGCTGGTAGATTCACTTGAATCGTACAACGACGAACGAATTGTGGGAAAAAAGCTGTTCAGCGAAGAGATGGTCTTTTTTGCGGGCCATTTTCCCGGATACCCGGTTGTTCCCGGTGTGCTGCTGATAGAATCAATGGCCCAGTGCGGCGGAGCCGGAGTAAATGCCCAGGGGACCCTTGGGGAAGCCCTTTTTTTTCTGGCTACCGTGGAAAAGGCAAAGTTTCGGCGCCAGGTAAAACCAAACGAAGAAGTTCGTTTTGAAATAGAAAACCTCAGAGTCACCTCCAGAACCCTTAAGCAGAAGGGAAAGGCCTTTGTAGGAGAAGAACTTGCCGCCGAAGCCGAATGGCTTTGTCTGGTAGATACATCACAACAAAAGTAGAAGGAAGGTATTAATGATATCACCAAAAATTCGCGGCGGCATCTGTATGAACGCCCATCCGGTCGGCTGCGCGCGCGAGGTGCAGCTTCAGAAAGACTTCATTGAAAAGATTGATTTTTCCGCTCATCCGGCTCCCGATACGGCGCCGCCGACAGCCCAGGCTGAAAAAACCGGCCGGCACAGCAACCAGGGACCAAAAACAGTACTGGTTATCGGCGGTTCTACCGGATACGGATTAGCCTCTAGAATAGTGGGCGCCTTCGGCTATGGTGCGGAGACCATCAGTGTATCCTTCGAGAGGGAACCCGGCGATAAACGACCGGCAACCGCCGGATGGTACAACACCCGCGCCTTTGACAAACTGGCTGAAAAAGAGGGGCTTGCCTCTTTCAGTTATAATGCCGATGCCTTTTCCCACGAGACCCGTGAGAAAATCGGCTCACTGCTGAAAGAAAGGGGCAGAAAGGTTGACCTGTTGGTATACAGCCTGGCCTCGGGAGTTCGACCCGATCCTGATACCGGAGAGTTGTACCGTTCGGCACTTAAGCCTCTCGACAAAACCTACACTACCCGTTCGGTTGATTTTATGACTGGTGCAATTTCAGAGGTGAGCCTAGAGCCGGCCACCCAGTCAGAGATCGACTCCACGGTAAAGGTTATGGGCGGAGAGGATTGGCAGCTGTGGGTGAACTACCTGCAGCAGAATGATCTGGTAGGCCAGGGCTTTCAAACTGTCGCCTACTCCTACATCGGTCCTGAAATTACCCATCCGATCTACCGTTCCGGTACTATCGGAAGAGCGAAGGAACACCTAGAGAAAACCGCCCATCATCTAAACTCGCAACTCGAGAGTGTCAAAGGGGCTGCGTATGTCTCGATCAATAAAGCGGTTGTTACCCGTGCCAGTGCAGTGATTCCGGCGGTGCCCCTTTATATCTCCTTACTGTTTTCGGTTATGAAAAGCCGCGGGCTGCATGAGGGCTGCATCGAGCAGATTGTTCGTCTCTATCACAGGCGCCTGTACAGCGGATCGGAGGTACCGACCGACACGGAAGGCCGCATTCGGCTTGACGATTTTGAAATGAAACCGGAAATTCAGCAGGAAGTTGAACAACGTTGGGAAAGGGTAACTGAAGAGAACCTTGACAGCCTTGGCGATATGGAAGGTTTCCGCAGCGATTTCCTCCGTATTCATGGTTTTCGGGTTCCAGAAGTCAACTATGAGGCAGAAGTGAGCTTTTTAGATGTCCCTCCGCCCGCCGAAGACTAATAGTACTGCAAAAAAAGGGTTGCCTGAGGTACTTTCAGACGACCCTGTTTTTTAACCTGTTAACTAAAATGTAACTAACCTTGTTTATTAAATCGAACAATCATATGCAGAACTGCAGGTTCATCAGACTTATTATAGATTGCATGGTCTACATCACAATGGTAATTGATAAAATCTCCGGTAGTAATTTCAGTACTGTTCGCCCCTGCGTGTACTTCGACGGTTCCCTCTATAATACTTAAAAACTCCTCGGTCTGCGGAAAATGTGGTTCAGATTCAAGCTTTCCGCCGCTGTCAATAGTAAGCATGTACATTTCGAGGTCTTCAACCATGGAGAATGGTGAGAGTACCCGGATGTGAACCCTCCCCTCCTCTGCGTCAATAGTGGTGATATCATCTTTTCGGCTGACATTGAACTTTTTTTCGATATCATCACTGCCCTTTAGCAGCACATCAATATCGACATTCAGTCCATTGGCAATTTTCCACAGAGTAACAACCGTAGGGTTAACCTTATCAGTTTCGATCTGTGAGAGCATTGCCTTTGAAACTCCACTTCGAGCCGAGAGGTGGCCGAGGGTCATGTTGAGCTTTCGCCGGATTTCTTGAATATTGCGCCCAATCTGAAACGGCGCCCGTTCAATCTTATCGCTTCTGTATTTTACGCTTCCATCCATTTGACAGGTACAATCTCGTTCAATATAATAAACAACCTTAAACATTGTACCCTTTAGAGAGAAGTAATGTCAAGAAAAATGGAAATGGATTTAGACCGCTTTCAAATAGTATTGGTAGAACCGGAAACTTCCGGCAATGTCGGAGCTGTCTGTCGTGCCATGAAAACTATGGGTTTTTCACGGCTGGTGATTGTAGGACGGACTCCGGATTATTTCAACCTCGATCAGGTAAGAACTTTTGGCCTGCGCGCTCAGGAGCTGTTTGATAAGGCAGTATTCGTACCTAACCTGCTTGAAGCCTTGGCAGACAACGTACTCGCTGCCGGTATTACCCGACGCCGCGGCAAATACCGAAAATATTTTTCTCTGCTCCCGGAACAGCTGGCGGAGCACATTTCACATATGGAATCAGGTACCGTCTCACTGGTCTTTGGGCGTGAATCCGATGGACTAACCGATAAAGAGCTGTCCTATTGCAATGTTGCGGTACACATCCCATCATCTGAACATTTTCCCTCTCTAAATCTTTCCCATGCGGTGCAGATTATCACCTATACCCTCTCCCGTGAATACCGTCCGCCGATGCAGAGGTTTCATCCTATTGATCAACAGCGGCTGTCAGAGCTGAGTCGGATAGTCACCGATTCTTTTGATGAGATTGGCTTTTTTAAGCAGAATGAAAAGGAAGAGGTAGGAAGATTTTTCAAAGACATATTCAGCCGTTCGGGTTTATCGGAAAGTGAGGCGGCCCGTGTAATTAAAATGTTCCGTAAAATGGCCGGGCTTACGAGACATCGGCCTCGCTGAGCTCTGTCAATTCGGCAGCCTGCTGTTGGAATTCGAAAATACATGCCTGAATCGAATAAAACACCATTGGAAATATGAAGTTATAAAAATAGGTCCGTTGATAAACCCGTTTTTCGCGATATGTATTCTCATACTCCATCCATTCCTGGATGCTGTCCATATGCTGATCGTAGCTGTTAAAATCAAAATCGGGGCGCTCCGGCAGCTGGTCAACCTTGACGGTATCCTGCACTCTTCCGAGCAGCTCAAACAGATTGTAAATGCTGTAGTCGTTAAAAATAGCCTTATTGGCTGCCTCGCTGTCACCGTTGTGTTCGCTTAAAATCCGCTTATACAAGCTGGGAAGAACCGTGTTTAAAATCTCATGTTTGCGGATATATATACCGCGGCGAGCAAAAACAGACTCAAGCCCGTTGATCACAAAACGGTTGCCCCGATAGTACTTGAGCATATCGAGTATACGCTGGGCTCCCTCTTTTCCCTTATTTATTAATAAGTCGACCTGGTTCATGATAGCTTCAGGAAGGCCGGGGTTAACCTGCACACTGTAGGTATTAAACATGGCATTATGTTTATCCTTCAGGGTAACTTTTCCAAATTTAAAAAGCTCGTCCATGGTGATATGCTTGAAGCTTCCGAATAGGGCCTCAGCCTCCCGTTTGAAGCGTTTGTAGTACTCGTCAACAGTTCCGTTTTGCTTAAGAACATTATAAAACCCCTCGGATATTCGAAACCCACCCACCGGAGCGGTCGACTCCATCCGTTTGGCTTTAATTACCGGAACTCCGATTACATCCCACTGTTTCGCACCTTCCGGACCAAAATTACCTACCGTCACCTCTCCGATGTTCGCCCCGATTCTTACCCTAATCTGGAAGAATGCGTTGATTGACGGGGAGAGTTCATTACTGGTACGCAGGGTTCTTATAATTTCAAAGGCCCTAGTTATCGAAGTTCTCGTCCCCGGTTCTTCGTTATAAAGGAAACGGTCGTTGGCTTGATTGAACAAAAAGGCGACCCTTTGCATCTCCACACAGGTATAGAATAGCTCTCGCGCAATGTAGCGCTCCTGTTGTTCACGATCTAAATCGTGTACATTGGGGTCTAGGGTCCCGCCGAAATGGAACATAAGGCTATCGCCTTCAATTTTATTCAGATATCCTCCGTGGCGATTCAGCACAAAATCAAAAGCTGCATACAAACCATTTAAAACAGTTTGGTTTTCGTTTGGACTGAGAAATTTTGACAGGAAGGTGTAATCGGCAATGTCGATAAAGCCAATTCCAACAAACTGTTCGGCTGTGCTTGTAGGTATTTCGCCCTTTTCCAAAATAGCGTTGACCAGCTGCTTCGGCAGGTAGTATTCCTCAATTCGTTTTCGAAAACTGATCTCCTCCGAGGCACGCTGCAGCTCTAAAGCAGCATCCCGCTCCTCCACAAAATCCCGAATTCGCTGCAGCTCCTCGGTTTGCTCGCCCTTATCAACTCGAAATTGATTATCCTTGATGATTTTTCGCAGCTCATCAACCCGACTATCCTCAGCGTTCAGTAATCCATTGTTTCGCAACAACTCACGGAGGTACAACGCCACATACTCCGGCGCATTCTGGTATACTTCGGCAATCTCAAGTCCATGGGTATAAATACTGTCTAAGGGTAACTGATTCCGCAGGGTAGCTTCATCTAACTGCATTCACAACACTCCAATCAAACTCTGTTAGTGTAATATAACACACAAGAAAAGCTTATTACAGTTTTCCCGTCGTGTCGAGCTGAATTCTGATTTTTCAGTGCCTCTCTCAGTCTCTTCAGAGCAGATACATTACAGATACATTTACTGTACAGATCTGCAAAATTATGCTACATAAGTAGTATGTCCATGACAATTGCAATTGCCTCTGGCAAGGGAGGCGTTGGAAAAACTACCACCGCCACAAACTTAGCCCTGTATGCTGCTCGCAAACAGCAGAAAGTGGCTCTAATTGACCTTGATCCCCTATCAGATATTGCCGAAGTGCTCTCAATAGCTCGCAGCCGGCTGGACAGCCTGCCTAGCACCGTGTCTGTCGATCTGCCCTATTCCGATTTCTGCATCACGGTTTTTGATAGTCTAGACCTCCTTTTTCCCGCCTCAAAGTTGGGAAAAACAGCGGTAGAGGAGCTGTATACTGCGCTAAAAGAGAGTTACCTAAAGCAGATTCAAACTGATTATGATTTGGTAGTAATGGACTTGCCGGCGGGAGCCGACGAATCAGAAAATCTTCAGTATCTTAGCCTGGCAGATAAAGTGGTGCTTGTAACAAACCCTCAGCCTTCATCTCATATCGCTGCGGTTACCTACCTGCGCTACGCCCAAAAATATACAAACGGGGATAAGTTCTTTTTGTGGCACAACCGTTACCGCGCTTTTAACGCCTCAAAGTTTAATTCAACTGATATAATTGGCAATTATAATCGTAATATGCCTGAAGAAGAGCAGGTGGATGCCCGCTCTTTCCAGCTATCCCACTGTGCCTATATACCTGAAGATCCAAGCCTCGACCTGCTGCAGGGAGAACCGGCAGTCATCCTCCAGCTTATCCGCAACTTACAGTCCAATATTGAAGCAGTGTACGATTTACTGCTGCAAAGTATCCCGTTAAACCTTCAAATATCTCCTTATCTTACTCAGCTGCTGCACTCTTTTATTCGGAGTTTACCTTCTGATTTTTCTGCGGATACCGCATTGGTGGAATTTGGAAATAGTTTGCATTCCATGGTGCACGAACAATTCTCACCTGCAAAAGGTGTTCAGAATATTCCGGAAGACTCTCAATTGTTTACTCCTGAGCAGCAGGAGAAATTAAAGGAGTACCTCTCAGCCTGTCAAGCAAACCGGACCCGGCGTCAGATTATAAAAACTCTCACGCTGCTTGAGAGCAAGGAAGAAGTGGAAGAGAACCGCATGAGCTCTTTTTCATATCAGCAGAGCTCCGCTCAGGACCCGGGGCATGCACTTGACCGGGAAATAAGCGCGCTCTTAATGTTCCTGGAAGAGGAAGTACAGAACTACCGGACTCTAAAAAATATGTCGGCCCTGCTTCTCTTCTACTTCTCCCTCTACAAGCTTTTCCAGTCGGATAAAATTGTTAATACCCTCACCCGATTTGTACCTAGAACAGAAGATCCCCAGGGACGAATGGTCCGGGACCGTCATGCCCAGCTTTCCAGCATCATCAATCATTCGGACAGCTATCGTCAAAAGTACCTGTCATTGATAAAACGCCTGTTTCCATTAGTCCTTCGCCAAATACAGGTTGTTTCATCTACCTTTGAGCTGCAGCATCTGCTGCTGAAAGCCCCGGACTCCAAGAATAAAACCGGCCTTGCTCATGACATTTATGCCCGACTAACCAGCAACTTTGTCCATGAAGCGGTAAACAGCGGTTTAGGGGTATTGGTGAGTTTTCAGCACCGTCCAGCCTCGGCCGCCTTCCAGCGTGCAGCTCATTCACTACTCGATACTGAATCCGCATCTGCTTCAAGCGACTGATTCTCGTTGGATTAATTATTGGGATTCCGCTATTCTCTCTGATTTTTCCATCAATATTTCCAGCATGGTTTTATCAGCATCTGTCAAACCCTTATTCTGTAATTTACGTAGAAAATTCAAGCTGTCCGGAAGATCCGCACCCACAATACCGTCACTGTCCGGAATTGTAACCCCGTCTAAGGCTAAAAAGGCCGCTTGCACTCCAAAGCGGGCACTGGTAGCCGCCTTGAGTGCACAACCATGCTTAGCTCCATCACACAAAATACCTGCAATATTTCCCAACACAAGTTTTACTGAGGCGGTCATTTGTGCAGGTGATCCGCCCATAGCAAATACCAATGAAGCCGCAATTGCGGGAGCTGCACTGACAGTAACCCCGCAGGTTGGGGTTAGTAAACCGGTATACACCTTTATGTATCTAACCAGCAACAATCCCATGGCCAAGGTCTGTTCTAGGCTTGTCTGCATCTCCTGCTCATACTCTCGGAATGCAAGGCCGGTACCCAGAAAAAAAGCAATACCATGGTTACCGGAGCCACCACAGCCTTTAATAGGAACCATCATCCCGCTCATCCGGCTGTCGGCGGCGGCAGCTACGTACTGTTCAACCCTGGTTGCCAGAGAATTTCCGACTGCACCTCTCTGCTTCAAGCGTTCAATTCCAGCTCCCAGTCCCATGCCCGGTGCATTTTTAATACCAATTTCAGCGGCCGCCACATTGATATCGACTGCTCCGGTAAGAAAGGCCAGGTTTTCCACTGGAATAGCCTGTATGGCCTTTACCAGCTCTTCCATAGACAGCCCTTCCAATTCCGCAGGATCAGCTTCCACAGAGGAACCGAGACTTTCATTTATCTGCTGTATATCATCATTCCCAGAACCCTCTGCTGCTTCCCGCCTTTGGACTTTTACATGGCCCTGCGAAAAGACCTGGGTGCCGTTTACTATAATTGAAGTAAGATTATCGTGGGCCCCAACAATCTCTGCTTCAGCAATACCCTTCTCAGTTTTTACTTTTGTATAAATATAGATTTTTTCGGGTACATCTGCTAAAGAAACAGGAATAAAATCGGCTGATGCCAGTTTACCCGCCTCCTCCAAATGCTCCGGTTTAACCCCTTCAAATAACCGTAGTTGCTTGTTCCAATCACCGGCTACCAAGCCTAGGGCCACCGCAAACTGTATTCCCTTCTTATCAGATCCTGGAATCCCAACCGCCATTGCATTCTTAAAAACATTCACACTTATTGAAACTTCAACCTTTTCAATTGTTCCTCCAAGATGCTGGTAAGCTGCGGTAGCAGCATAGGCAATTGCCACAGGTTCGGTACAACCGATAGTATCAAATACATTACTACGCACTAATTCAAGTGCTTTATCTGCAGTTAACATCTTCTTTTTATCCTTTCCCCATGTGTTAGTAGTACATTATTAACTTTATGGTAACATAGAAAACTGGAGCGAGATACCCTCCTTATAAAATTACTTGTCAACGGCGGATAGGTCTGATACTATGAAACAGTGATAACTAACTTTTTCTATCGATAAATTGAAAATGAAAGGAATCCATAAATTGAACAGTATACCCCTCCCTTCATTACGGAGATTACCGCGATATCTAAATATTCTTGAATCTTTTCAGATAAAGGGAAAGCACACCGTATCCGCTACCGACATAGCGGAGGAACTTGATCTTAAACCTATTCAAATTCGTAAAGATATGGCGTTTACTGGAATTGTCGGAAAACCAAAAGTTGGCTACGACATCAACGAGCTAATCAAGTCAATTAGGTCTTTCATCGGGTGGCATGAGAACACCTCAGCAATTCTGGTCGGAGCGGGCTCATTGGGCACAGCTTTGATGGGCTATGAAGGCTTTCTCACTCGCGGGCTTAGAATAGTGGCTGCCTTCGATATCGATGCCAGCAAGCACGGGACCCTTATCTACGATACCCCTGTATACCCCATGCGGGAACTCTCCAAAATTGTGCAACGCAAGAACATCCATTTGGCAGTAATTACTGTCCCTGTTTCGGCTGCTCAATCGGTGACCGATACTTTGGTTGATTCCGGCATTAATGGAATTTGGAACTTCAGCCCCGCTGAAATTCAGGTACCCAAACATGTAATTGTGAAACGTGAAGACCTTTCAGAGGGGCTGGCTGTACTGTTTGTGCAAATGCATGAAATGCAGCACTCTGGGGAATAAACCTTAC
>JAWLDZ010000001.1:15517-103952 GCA_041686355.1 Spirochaetaceae bacterium | reverse complement strand
ATAGAGGAACTGGGAGAGCTCGAGGAAGCTGAGGAGCCCGAAAAAGCGGAAGAAAATATTGAGAAAACACCCAGGTTATATGGTAAGAATGAGGTAGCAGCAACCGCTGAGATGCCCACAGAAGATATTACACATCTGATTCATGCTGATCTCGAAGGTTATGGCTCTTTTTCAAGTGAACAAAAAGAGCGAGCGATACTGAGTATACAAAAAATTGAACATCCAAGCACTGAGGATATTAAGAGTTCAGATTCAGGCCTAGCGGTAGTGGATAAGTCTGAACAGGTACAAGATGAGCCGATAGAAGAACTAGAAACGGTAAGTGATGAAGATGATGCGTTCTACCAATTGCAAAGTGCTGCAAATGATACCTATTTTAGGTATAATACAGCTGGAGTCTATGATTATAGCACGGTTCCCGTGCAGGGGTACCTAGAAGTTGTTGGCTCGGAGGATGAGGAAATCGAAGAAGTTGAAGAACTCACAGATGAGCTGAAGGAGGGCAGTACTATGGCCGGCGAATCCCGAACTCCAAATGAAACGCCTGAAGAGCATGCTGGCTCTGGTAAAGAGGAGGATGTGCAAAGTGATGAAGATGAAACACAAACGAATCTTGAGGCAGAAGATGATGTGGAAGAGCTAGAAGAGCTTGATGAATTAGAAGAGATAGAGGAACTTGATGAGCTAGAAGAGCCTGAAGATCTTGATGAAATAGAAGAGGTAGAAGAGGTAGAAGAGCTGCAGGATGTAGATGAAGATGTTGCCGAGATTCTGGGGCAGAAACTTGAAACAGGTGTATATAGGTTTCAGCTGCAGAATGTGTTTGAAATGCCTTCGGTATCAAATGAAGAGAAGAAAACAGATGCCATTGTGTACCAGGACGGAACATTTCAAGTCGATGATTCCATATTTAAGCCTAGTGTTCAGCCATCGGACAGCGATTTGTCGGATTTAGTGAACTCAGTTATTGATAAGGATAAAGGGAAAGATAAAGAAAAGGATCAGGACCGTAAAGATAGTTCGAGTTTGGGAAGCATTATCGGATTCGGAGATGTGGATTTATCATTTTCTATCGAGGAAGATTCTGAGAGCAGAGATGATTCGACCATTGGGATGCCCGAAGCCTCTAATACAACCCTCCTGAACGAAGCCGGTTTTCAGTATGATGTGTTTCTTGAACGGTATCGAAGCGGGAAAATCGGGATGCTTAAATCACTGATGAGGATTTCACAGCGTACTGGTGCGTTGTATGCAGCAATTTTAGCGCGGCAGGGGGAAAACTGGATTGTTTATGATTCCGTTGGATTCGATAAAGAGCTTACTTCGAATATTGTCATGCAGCGAAATGATGAGCTCTACCAACGTTTCCTTGCAGCTCGTCAGCCGGTTATCTTTGACCTTGAACAGGCCCAAAAGTATCTATATGGAATTGTAAGTGACCGGGATAGAGAATATATCAACGCAGTTTTGTTCATTCCAGCTATCTTCCAGGGGGGAGAAGCCTTCTTATACCTAGGGCTGAAGAGACTTGCCACCGATATTGAGGGTATTCTACAGGCCCTGTCAGTAATGTAGATAACATAGTTGTTACGAAAAGTTCTAAAAAGTTAAATTAGTATCTCTTTGATATAATCCTTGACATATACATAACCAAACTATATTATGAACTTTAATCTAAAGGTGGAGGAAGACGATGTCACTAATCTTGACAATAACGCTTCCTCTCTTTGGTTTGATTCTGGGATGGACAATAAGATGGCTATATGCCAGATTTCAGCTTTCTTCTTCAGAACAGAAAGCAGAGCGTGTTAAGCAAGAGGCGATAAAAGAAGCCGAAGCAAAAAAGCGGGAGCTTCTCATTGAAACGAAAGACGAACTGTTGAAAGAACGTAATCAACAGGAACGTGAGTTTCGAGAAAGACGAAATGAGCTACAACGTTTTGAACGAAGGTTGTTACAGAGAGAAGAGAGCCTTGAGAAAAAACAGGTTGATGTAGATAGCCAGAAACATGCTTTATCAGACCGAGAGGGGATATTAAAAGAGAAAGAATCATATTTATTACAGCAAGAAGAACATTGGAAGCAGGAATTGGAGAAAATTGCCGGACTTACAAAAGACCAGGCAAAAGAACTCATCATCACTTCAATGAAACAGGAAGCCGAGCATGATGCTCAAGTTGTAATTAATAAGATTGAACAGGAAGCACAAGCGGCGGGGGAGAAAAAGGCCCGCGATATCATTGTAACCTCGATTCAACGGCTAGCCACGGAAGTGAGCGGCGATGTGTCAATTAGTTCGGTGAGCTTGCCGAATGACGAGATGAAAGGCCGCATAATCGGCCGTGAAGGGCGCAATATCCGTACCCTGGAGACCCTCACTGGTGTTGATATCATTATTGATGATACTCCAGAGGCAGTGGTATTATCCTGCTTTGACCCGGTTCGTAAAGAAATTGCGAAAGTAGCCCTTGAACGGCTTATTCAAGATGGGCGAATTCACCCGGCTCGTATTGAAGAGGTTGTGCAGAAGGTTGGAAAAGAAATCAACCAGATCATCTATGAAGAGGGCGAGAAAGTTATTTTTGACCTTGGTGTCCATAATGTCAGCCAGGATGGAATTCGAGCCCTCGGCAGACTGCACTATAGGACCAGCTATGGCCAGAATGTGCTGGCCCATGCAAAAGAGGTTGCTATTCTTTCAGGAATGCTAGCGGCGGAAGTGGGTGCGAACAGAGAGATAGCCAAACGTGGTGGCCTGTTGCATGATATAGGGAAGGGAATTGAAACCGAGAGTGACAGTAATCACGCAGAATTAGGTGCAGAACTCTCAAAACAGATGGGTGAAGATGAAAGGGTTGTTAATTCTATTCTCTCGCACCATAACGATGTAGAACCTACCTGTGTAGAATCCATAATTGTACAGGTTGCCGATGCAATTTCCGCCTCCCGGCCGGGAGCACGACGGGAGACCATCAACAATTATATAAAACGTTTAGAAAACCTTGAACAGATTTCTGAGAGCTTTGAGGGAGTCGAGAAGGCGTTTGCAATTCAGGCGGGTCGTGAACTCCGCATAATGGTAAACAACGATTCGGTGGATGATCAAAAAGCGAAGGAACTAGCCAAGGAAGTTGCCAAGAAAATTGAGGCAGAACTGCGATATCCCGGAAGAATAAAAGTAACAATTATTCGGGAGACTCGGGTTATTGAATATGCTAGATAAAATTACGGCTCTACTCCTCGGGGATGTCTTTGGCACCCCCGGGGTGCGGGCATTATTCACCAGGTTAGCATCTTTGCGTAAAGCTCACAAAGCGGATATTGTAATTGTGAATGGCGAAAATGCCGCAGAAGGACTCGGGATTACCGAAGAAATTGCGGAACAGCTTTTTTCGCTTGGAGTAGATGTGATTACTTCGGGAAACCACATTTGGCATCGGCGCGAGATTGTGAAGCTGCTCAATTCCGACCAGCCAATTCTGCGTCCTGCAAACTACCCGCCGGGTACTCCCGGGAAAGGGTCAGTGGTGGTAAACGTGAAATCTACTCCCGTGGCTGTAATGAATTTGCAGGGGCGCGAGGACATGCGCGCTATTGACTGCCCGTTTCGTACCGGTAAGGAATTAGCCCGAAAATTACAGGCTCAGACAAAGGTTATTCTGACTGATTTTCATGCCGAATCGGTAGGAGAAAAGGAGTCGTTGGCATTTCATTTGGATGGACAGATAAGTGCTTTGATTGGTACTCATACCCATATTCAAACGGCTGACGAGAAAATCATGCCCCAGGGCTGTGCTTATATAACCGATATGGGGATGTGCGGCCCCGATGATAGTGTAATTGGAAGTTCAAAAGAAATCTCTGTTCAGCGATCACTCAGTCAGATGCCCCTAAAGATGGAAGTCTCTGATACTTCAGCTGTAATTCAGGGGGTTAAAGTGGTGATCGACGTAACAACGGGGAAGGCGACTAAAATTGAACGAATTTCGGAAAGATCACTAGTATAACCGCTAAGCTCTCATAGAACTATCATAGAAAACGATCAGAATATGAAAAAACTGCCCCTGTTACAACTACTGCATACTAAGTTTCCCCAGTTTAGCCGCAAAGCTTTGTATGCAAGGGTCCTATGTGGTGAAGTTGCGGTAAACGGCGAACATCATCGGGATCCTCAGCTTAAGGTGTCAATAGATTCGGAGATCAAGCTTGAACAGCGTAAGTATGTTTCCCGGGGCGGCTTAAAACTTGAAGCTGCATTGACCATGTGGCAATTACCTGTTGAAGAAAAGGTTTTTCTGGATGCCGGAGCTTCCACAGGCGGCTTTACCGATTGTCTGCTGCAGCATGGGGCACAGAAGGTTCATGCTGTTGATGTGGGGTACAACCAGCTAGACTACTCACTACGAAAAGACCCGCGGGTGCTTGTGTTAGAGCGAACGAATGTCATGCATGTACAGGAATTGAAGCCGCCGCCCCATGCGGCTGTCGCGGATCTCTCTTTTCGCTCGCTTCGTGGTGCGGCTGCCCATATTATTAGTTTGACAACTGAACAGTGGATGGTTGGGCTTCTCAAGCCTCAGTTTGAAGCAGCTTCGGAACACTTGAAGGCTTTTGATGGGGTGGTACGAGCTGAGGAGGATGCCTATCGAATCCTTCATGAGGTAACAGAATCCTTGAAAGACGAAGGGCTGCAGGTCCGAGCGGTTGCTCCTTCTCCAGTTTCAGGACGCAAGGGGAACAGGGAGTTTCTGCTTTTACTCACCGGAGGACTGTGCAACATCTTCGCGGGTGAGTGGTTTTCCGACAAAGATACCTTCACTTGCTAAATAGTCTATTTTCTTCCCGTTGATAAGTATTTGTACCGAATCTACCGTTTGGAATTCAGTAGCTGTATATACAATCTGGCGCAGTTGGGTGTGTAGTCCCTCAGTGCCAAACTGATTAAAACGTAGTGCTTCATTAAAGTCGATATAGGCGGTACTGTTTTCTACCCATACTTTGCGAATTCGACTGTCCTTGGGTATTAGGTTAAGAAGCCCCTGATTCAACTCTTCAGCTGTCAGACCTTCAAGCAAGGCCTGCAGAGTTTTTGTAAGAGGGGAGTCGGTGTAATAGATAGGACGCACAATCCGCTGCAGTTTAATACTGCCGGAATCGTTTATCTCTACAAAGTAAAGGGCCGATTTCCGCATTCGTTTATCGATGCGAGGCTTTTCTGAGCTGTCGGTGGAGCTGTCAGTGGCACTGTCTGAAGAGGCCGACTCGTCCTCTTCGGGTTTATCTACTGTGATTTCTACCTGTTGTTCTTCCTCGTTCTCTTCTTCATCATCGGGACGAGGAGTTTCGGGTTGATCACCGGAGGAAGTAGAGCTGTCCTGTTGCTCTGTTTGCGGCGTGCTCGGCTGTTCAGCTTCCGGTTCGACCCGCTGTACTTCGGGTTCTTGGCTGTCCTGTGTGAAGAGATATTCCCTGAATCCTGTTTCGTCGAGAACAGTATTTATTCGTTCGCGGTTAAATAAGAAAACCACTAAAACGAGTAAAATTAATGCAACCCAAAACAGACAGCCTAATGATGCTTTTTTTTTCTTTGCCATTCCATCTTTTGTATCGGCACAGCAGTTCTAAATTTGAAAATTTAAATAAAATTTTCAAATTTAGAATGCTCACATTTTGTTTGAGGCGTTTCAAAAAATTTGTATTTTTGAAATCGCCTGAAGTAATTTATCTTTAAGATTTTATGTAATTCTACTTTTAGAAGTCAAATTTTTAAATTCATAGGGGACTTCCAAAAGTAGAATTACTGTTATCGGCATTCTTTTAAGAAAGTTTGATCATAACTTGTGTGAACACAGGCCGGCAATTTGACAGTATAGTTAAAACTTCGTATAGTAAGGGCACAATGAAAACATTTAAAGGTATATCCGCCTCGCCGGGGATATATATTGGTAAAATATTTCTTTATCTCGATGAGATTTCACAAGTACCTAAATATGAGATTAAACCCGAAGATGTAGAAGCGGAGCTGGAAAGGTTTCATTCGGCAGCTGATAAGGCGGGGGATGAGATCCAGGCTCTACAGCAACAGGCAAACAGCTCAATGGGCACAGAAGAAAGCCGCTTGCTTGATTCACATTTGCTTATGCTGAAGGATCCGGAGTTTACCAAGCGTATTGAAGATAATCTGCGCTCGGATCAGATGAATGTTGAGTGGGTTTTGTATAAAACTGCGAAAGAGCTGGTTAGAATGCTCGAATCTTCCCAGGATACGTATTTACAAGAGCGCACAATCGATATTCACGATGTGGCCAAGCGAATCCATAATCATCTTCTGTACCGTGAACGTATTTCACTGGTGGATATACAAGAGGATGTGGTGCTGGTGACTCATAATTTGCTCCCCTCGGATGCGTTAACCCTGAATCGGAGTGCGGTGCGGGCAATAGCTATGGATATGGGCGGGAGAACAAGCCATACAGCTATACTGACCCGAGCCTTTGAGATACCGGCGGTGCTTGGCATCTCGACCATCACCAAACATGCTCGTAACGGTGACGAGGCGATAGTCAACGGCAATGAAGGTACGGTAATTCTTAATCCGGATGCTGAAACCCGCAAAAAGTACGAGCATAAAATGAAGGAATGGCAGCGTCGGGAGATGCAGCTGCTGTCGTTGAATGAATTAGCTGCGGAAACGAAGGACGGGAAACATATTCTTCTGAAGGGGAACATAGAGGTTCCCGATGAAACCGAATCGGTACTTGCCCACGGAGCTGATGGAATTGGGCTGTACCGGACCGAATATCTGTTTTTACAGCCGGGTGGGTTTCCCTCGGAGGATGTGCAGTTCGAGGAATACTCGCGAGTACTACAGGATATGGAGGGTAAAGGTGGAGTTACCCTGCGAACCCTCGATATCGGTGGTGATAAGGTTATTCCGGGATTAGAAGGTTTGGACGAGAAAAACCCTATTCTTGGTTGGAGGGCTGTTAGATTTTGCTTGTCCCGTAAAGACCTCTTTAGGACACAACTGCGGGCCATGTTGCGGGCTTCGGTGTACGGGGATTTGCGAATAATGTTTCCGATGATTTCGGGAGTTGAAGAGCTCGATAACGTGCTTGAAGTGCTGGAATCGGTGAAGCAGGAGCTAAAAAAAGAGGGAACTGCATTTAAGGAGGATTTACCGATTGGTATTATGATCGAAGTTCCCTCCGCAGCCCTCACGGCAGATCTCTTAGCTAAAAAAGTTGATTTTTTCTCGATTGGAACTAATGACTTGATACAATACACAATCGCGGTGGATCGTGGTAATGAGAAAATTGCCTATTTATATGAACCTTTTCATCCCGGAGTATTGCGCTTATTGAAAATTGTGATTGACAGCGCCCATTCGGCCAGTATACCGGTTGGAATGTGCGGAGAAATGGCCGGCTACCCGCTGGCAACAGTACTCTTGCTGGGACTTGGTCTTGATATTTTCAGCATGAGCGCATTTACCATCCCCGAAGTAAAAAAGATTATCCGTTCTGTAAGTATGTCGGAGGCCGAAGAGCTGGCCGGCATTGTTATGGAAATGAAATCAGCTACGGAGATAGACTCACTAGTAAGGAAATGGATGAATGAACGGTTCGACCTCATATAATACGCCTTCGGGTGTAAAAATTGCCATTGTCGGGCGCCCGAATGTAGGCAAATCAACTCTGTTTAACCGCTTAGTCGGGCGACGCAGAGCTATAACAGACCCCACACCAGGGGTAACACGAGATGCAGTTCATGAGCCCGCTGTGATCGCCGATCACGCGGTAGAGCTTATCGATACCGGAGGGTATCGCGTGGACGCAGTGGATATTGAATCGCTGGTCCGTGAAAAGAGCCTGGCCCTTCTTAAAGATGTAGATTTAGTCCTGCTGATGCTGGATATAAGTGAATACACCGCAGAGGACGAGGAGTTTGTAGAAAAAATTCGCACCTATACCGACAAGCTTATAGTTGTGGTAAATAAAGTAGATAATCAGCAGCGTGAAGGCCTTTTGTGGGATTTTTACTCACTAGGTTTTGAACATGTGGTTGGCATTTCGGCAGCCCATGGAACAGGTATCGATGATCTGGAAGAAAAAATTGAAGAGGTAATAGATTTCTCGGCCATTGATGATGAGGTCGAAGATGAGCCCTATATCAGAATTGCGGTGCTCGGTAAGCCGAACACCGGAAAATCTACTCTGTCTAATTATCTTATAGGGTCGGAATCCTCAATTGTATCGGAAATACCTGGTACTACGCGGGATGTAATTGAAGGTCGATTTAGACACCGGGGAACTCTGTTTCAAGTAATGGACACCGCGGGAATTCGCCGGAAAAAAAAGGTGCAGGAGTCGGTCGAGTATTATTCGGTAAACCGAGCCTTCAAAACAATTGAAGTAAGCGATGTAGTTCTGCTGCTCATAGATGCTGAGGAGGGGCTTACCGATCAGGATAAGAAAATTGCCCAGCAGGCGGTTAAAAGGGGAAAGGGAATTTTAATCGTTCTCAACAAATGGGATAAAGTAAAAGAGATGCCGAACCAGATGCAGGCAATCCAGGATCGGGTGCGGTTTGTATTTCCGATCCTCAGCTTTGCTCCAACAGTGCCGATTTCTGCAAAAACAGGTGAAGGAATTGAAAAGCTGTTAAGCAATGTGTATTCGGTATGGAAACAGCTGAATCAACGGATAGAAACACCAGTGGTGAATGAGCTTATTCGAGAGCTAACAGACCACTTGCAGCCGCCTAGAGGTACCCAGGGCCATTATAAGGTTTATTATGCCACCCAGGTTGGAAGCAGTCCGGTGAGGTTCTTAATATTTGTGAACCGTAAAAAGGGCTTTCCAAAATCTTATGTACAATATTTGACCAACAGCATCCGCAAAGAGCTTGGCTTTACCAATGTTCCAATTACTGTGGAACTGCGGGAGCGTTCCGGTCATCAAACTTAAGCGAGGAAGAGCATGACGGGGTATCAGATTGGTACAGTCTGTGAACTTCTCGAAGTAAAACCCCATGTGCTTCGATACTGGGAGCAGGAGCTGCCGATTCTTTCTCCCCGCAAGGACCAAGCCGGCCGGCGTGTGTATTCACGGCAGGAGCTTGATTTACTGCTGCGAATTAAGTATCTGCTGCAGAAGAAAAAATTTACCCTAGCCGGGGTCCGGGAAAAACTGTGGGAGGAGTTGTATTCGGAAGAGAAAAATACTCGAGCCCATATTACGGCCCTACGCAATGAACTGCTGTTGTTGCAGGGTCGAATACGTGAACAGCAAAAAAAGCTTGAAGAGATCTTAGACAAACCCTTCAGTAGGTCGATATAATAGGTCGATATAAAGAGTATATGAGCATATCCAACCTGCACAGGCTGTGCATGCTAGTCTTATTTAGTTGTATCTCCACCCTTGGCTGGGCTTTGCCTGACCCGGCTGCCCATGCCATCTCTGGAATTCCGGAGAATATCTATCTAAGATCCCAGTTGATGGACCAGGTTCTAGGACCAATTGAGAAGGCCCGGCAAATACCCGAAACAATGGAAAATCAACCCGGATATGACGTCCCCGTCCAGTTCTTTATAGAGGAACAGAAGGAAAGTGTCTATTTCTGTTTTTACCATGGAGATGATATCGAGTTTAGTGATGCCGTCGCCGGCAGCTATATTATTAAGAGATCGGCGCAGGACGGGAGCTTTGAGCAGATAAAAATCTACTATAAAAGCGAGCCCGGCAGCTTTTTGCGTATTTTTCCCGAGCAAAAGGACCGCAGCCGGATAGATGTCTTTCTGAAGGGTAAAAAGGTACAGTCGGATATAAAGATAAGCCTGCCCCTTGAGAAAATCGCCCGCGCACCCTTCGCGGAGATTGTGCGGCGTACGGTGGGGTATATTGACTGGGAGTTCTATATCCCAAAATCTGAGTTTAGTCTACCGGAGCTGACTAATGTCGATGACCTTTACCAGCAAGTGGAGCCCTACTTAGAGCAGCTGCAGGATGCAGAAGATGGGGCGATTAATTCCCTCGGTGAATTTGTCTTTATCAAGGACGGTTCTCCCCAGCCTGGAGAGGGCGGATTAAATTGTTCCGGTTTTGCAAAATGGGTAGTTGATTCGGTCCTCTACCAGCATACCGATAGCCTGTTGTCTATTGATACCCTAAAAAGACCTCATCCTGAGTATCGCGGCAATCGCTGGAGCAGTAAGGTAGAGGAAGTCGAAGATCCCTATTTCGGTCTTGACTGGACTCGCAATTTAGCTATAGAGGCATACCGGGCCTTGGATCTGCTGCCCCGGGGAACGGCAGGTGTTGAAGATTCTGCTGTTAATCCTGAATTAGCCGATGTGGATTATCTGCGCTACCATAAGTATGTGGAGGATGTCGGTTATCCGGTATCGAGCATTGAAACGGTTATGTACGAGCTTGCGAGGGAGAATACCGGTCATTTTTACCTGGGCTCTGTAAATGTACAGGTTCATGGAGAGTACGAGCTGCGCAAACATCTGCATGTGGCGGTCTTTTTTCCTTGGCTGGATGAAGAAGGGCGGCTGGTATTGAAAATACTGGAAACCAATGCAGAGACTTCACCATCCTCATTTATGCGCCGTTATCAAGGGGAATATGTTCATCTGGTGAGCATTCCGCACACAGGGGCCTTTAAACCAGAAAATATGCGCTTAGAGCCGGTGCTTAAGCGTTAATTATATTGAAAATGCTCCTTTACTGAATTATCTTTAAAAATATGAAAAAGATCTCCTTTTTTTTGTTGTTTCTTGTAGTGTGTACTTTTCTATCTTCAGCTCAGGAGCAGCGGCTGTACCGCGAAGCTGAGCGGCGCTTCGAAAGCGGGGACTACCAGTTTGCCCTTTCACGTTATACCCAGTTGATGGAGGAGTATCCGGATTCTGAATACCTCCCGGATGCCAAGTTCCGAGAGGCCGTTATTTACGCTTTTTTAGGACGGTACAGTGCGTCCCTCGAAGGGCTGCAGCGGGTTGCACAGCGGTATTCGAGTACACGTCACTTTCGATACATACCTTTTTGGCAGGGGTATAGCCTTTACAACCTAAACCAGTATGAACAGGCCCAAGCCAAATTTGCGGATTTTTTAGATGGAAACCCGCAAAGCCTGCAACGGGATGCTTTGTATTATAAAGCACTCACAGAGCGAAGTCTTGAACAGTACGAGCAGGCTCTGAGTTCAGTAAAAGACTTGTATCAGATGTATGACTCACCCGTGCAGAACCCAAAAATGGTGGTATTACTTACCTCTCTGCTGGTAGAGACAGGAAGGTATGAGGAGCTGTTTGCTATTTATGAGAATCTGCAGCTAGAGCTGTTCGATTCGGATGTTCAGCAGAAACTAGGTTTATACCGTGCAGAAGCTCTTTTTCAGCAAAGGAAATTCGAGCAGGCTGAGCCCCTGTATCGGGAACTCCTGGATGCCTCCGAGGATTTGAAAACTGTTGCATATAAACGGTTGTATGTATTATACGAGGAAACCGGTCAGCCCTCGCTTCAGCAAGAAATATTCGATGAAGCCCAAGTGGAGTTATCCGGAAGTCCCGTACTTCTATCCGAGTTCTTGTTAAGAGCCGGTATCGAACACTACCAGGCCGGAAATTATGATTTGGCTCGCAGCTACCTGCGTAGAATACAGCGTACTCTTCCAATGGAGCAGGTCGACGGTTTGGTTCCTCTTTACCTTTCCCACATAATGGAGAGGGAAGGAGAACTCGATAGCGCGGTAGAGCTGCTGCGTGAATACCTCGAGTTAACGACAGATAGACGCGAGGAGCTCTTGCTGGCACTCGGGAGGCTCGAAAGCTCTCGGGAGCAGTGGAACCCCGCGGCCGATGTGTTAGAGTCTTTCTTGTCGGAATTTCCCGATTCCGATTATCAGGGCCAGGTCAATTATCTGTACGCATATGCGCTGTACAGGAATGAAAATTACCGGGCGGCACTGTCGGTGGTGCAGGATAGTTTTTCCAAAGGGGAATCCGGGGGGTATGACCGAGAGCTGCTGCGGCTGCGTTCGAGGCTGCATACAGAGATGAAACAGCTTGAAGCGGCAGTGGATGATTTGCAGGAGTATGTGCCGCGCTATAAGGAAGACCTGGAAGCACAGGTAGATCTATCACAACTATATTTCCAGCTCGAGAACTATTCACAGCTGTATCAATTGGTTGATAATCTGCGAGCGGAGCAACCGGATTTGCCCGAGGGAGCTTCTGAGGAAGAGTTGAAGCTGCTGTATATGGAGGGAATGGCCTATCTGAAGCAGGGACAGTATCAAGCCGCCGGCGAGGCGCTTAACGAAATTTCGGGCGAACAATTGCGCCAGGCTGGTTTGGAAGATTTAATACCAAGTTTCTATTTTTACCTCGGCTGGATTTATTATAAACAGGTGGACTACACTACCGCTTTGGAATGGTTTGGGCGTGTAATAGAGGAGTATCCTGATAACCGGAAGGCTGTAGAAGCGCAGTACCTGGCCGGGTGGGCAGCGTATGCGGATGGCAAATTTATGCGAGCCCAAGAGTTTTTTGGGCGCTACAGTCGCCAGGATATACCTGAAGCCAGCCAGGAGCAGGGTTTGTTCATGTATGCAAAAAGCAGCGCCGCCCTGGGAAAAAGCGAGGATGCCCTCATGGTATATCAAACTATCTATAAAGAATATGAGGATTCTGCTTTTGCCGATGATGCTATGTATGAACAAGCGGGCCTGCTGCATATGCTTGGACGTTCACTGGACGCGGTAGAAACCTATAAGCGTTTAGCCAACCGGTATCCGACCAGTCCCCTGGGTGAGGAAGCCCTCTATCGGCGTGGCGATATTCTCTATCAGCTGGAAGAGTATGAGCAGGCACGGGATGCCTACTATGAGCATCGGACTCGCTTCCCCAGGGGGAGTTTGATCGATGTGTCCCTGTTTTGGGGGGGGATGGCTGCGTTGAAGGCTGATGAACCCTACGGAGCTATTCTTCTATGGGAAAAACTGGCGGATGAGCATAAAAACAGCTCTTTTTATGCTGATACTCTGTTGGAGCTGGCCCAGCTGCATGCTGAGCTTGGGGAATTTCAGAGCGCCGTCTCCTATTATACCCGCTACATCTCCGCCTTTCCTGAACAAAAGGATGCCGAAACCGCCAGGCAAAAGGTGGAAACCCTAAAACGGGTTATCGGCGGACAGGGCCAGCGGGAGGCTGAACTGTCGGTGAGGGTTGAAGAGGAGGGGCTTTCGTCTGCCGATGGACGTGAGGCCGCACTTGACCTTGCTCGAATGTACCTCTATCAATATCCAGAAAAAAACGAGCAAGCTCTTAACTACTTGAACAGTTTGTTGGAATATGAAAATCAAGATGCCGAGGCAGCGGCAGAGGCTTATTATCTTATGGGTGAGTATTACACTAAACAGAATGAATCCGAGGATGCGGCAAACTCGTATGCTCGAGCAGCGGTATTAGGTTCCGGAGATGACGATCTGGTTGCCAGATCTCTTCTGAAGGCGGCCAGGAGTGCCCTTGATGCCGGTGATTCAAGGGGAGCTCGTTCTATGGTCAGAAAGCTGGAAACCGAATTTCCCCATACCCAATGGGTGTCCGAGGGTAGGCGCTTATTAGAACAGGAGGAGAGTAATTGATGCGAGTAAACAACTTAACTGAAGGTCCTGTTCGCACTACTGCCTTAATCCTCTGCGGACTACTGTGTTTTTTCCTTGCCCTTGAGCTCTCGGCCCAGCAGCCGTCCACTGAAGGGAGTACTGAAGAGAGAGCCGCTCCTGGAGACCCTGAGGTAGAACTGCCGACGGTGGTGTTGGAGTATTCAGCAATCGAGCAGAAATCCATTGCTCCGGATCTGCCTGAGGGTGATGTTATTGCACTTCCTACAATTCAGGAACTGCTGCCTGAGGCTGGAGCTTTGGAAGTATCGTCACCGGATATTTTGTCTTCGAGGCCTCAGTATGCGGAGGATACCGCTCCCAGGGAGGCGGCTTTTTTCAGCGAAGGGGTTATTGGCGGCGGAAGTGATAATCACTTAATTGGGGATATCGCCCTCTATAAACGGGGAGAAATGCCTCTCTATCAATTTCGTTTTTCCCACGAGGGAATTGACGGCTATGGAAGTAATGCCGCCGGTACCGGTTATTTTGATCGTCGGGAGGAGTTGTCTGGTAAAGTAGAGTTTGAGAGTGGTAGGAATAGCGGGTCCGTGAGGGCCAGCTATTTTGAAACTGAAACCGGATTGCAGGATTTTACTAAAGCAAATTCGGTGATCCATCGATTTATTCGCGGCAGCGGTTCTTACACCCGGGACTTTGAATGGCCTATATCGCTTTCAACCCAACTTACCGCCCATAGTGGCTCCCAGCTAATCGGAATGCAGGATGAAGCGGAAGAGCAGTACCTTGAAGCTCTCACTACCGGTGTCTTTGAAAATGATCGATGGTATGTCGGGCTCTCCGGTGGATATAGGTTTCAACAGGCACCCCAAGAGGTTCAGCTGCAGCAAGGCTGGGGGGAATTTACCTCTAAGCTGTATTTTAACCGCTTTGACATAACAGGGCAGATAGGCAGTCACTGGGATACGGAAAACAGCTTTTTATTTCCCTGGAACGCTGAGTTGGAGGGGGTAGCCGGGGATTTCCTTTATCGCTTAGGAGGCGGGTACAGTATTGAACAGCTGTTATACAGAGATCTCTGGGACAGTTACCCCTTGCTCGATACTACTCCTAGCCACAATCTGCAGCACGGGTGGCAGGTGTATTCACACCTCGCTTTTACTCCAAACTCGGAATTTCGTATAACCGCAGGTGTCGATTGGAACTTGCTGCAGGGAATTGTTGTACCGAAGGATCTTGAGGTCCGTGATCCAGACTCAGGCCTGTTCCCTTTTACCATTGACGAACGGGAGCTGATAGAGGTACAAACCCAAGTGACCTATTATTTTGGCGAGAACATGACTCTTGAAGCAGGCTGGCAGGGGCAATTGATGGGTGAACTACAACCGCTGTATCCTGAACACCTTATTCAGGGAGGGCTAAGCTATTCAAACCGGAACACAGGTTTCGAGACTTCCTTCAAAGGTGATTTTGAAATCGGAGAACTTCCTGAAATGCGGTTTCAAATGAGTTATCTATTATCCAAGGGAATCAACCTGGTTCTGGAAGGGAACGATTTGCTGGCTCCCTTTTATGAAGATGGAAGGCCGTGGTGGGGTGAATATGAACAGCGTGGTCTGAATGTTACATTGAAAACTGAGATTTCTCTGTAAGAAAGACGAGACTCGAACAATGACTAGTAATAATCCTGTATGAAGAAAGGAAGGGTGAGTATATGGAATTAATTGGAAAAGGTGGAATTATTATGATAATAATTCTGTTCCTTTCGGTAGTAGCAACAGCAATAATAATTGAACGTTTTCTCTTTTTCCGACGTATTCGAGTTGATGAGGAGAATCTTATAAGCCGTCTTAAATCGGTTTTGAAGAAACACCATTATGACGAGGCGCTGAATATTTGCGAAAACAATCCTTCACCAGTCTCAAATTTGATGAAGGTTGGAATCGAGAATCGTAACTTCACCCAAAGTGAGATCAAAGACTCCATAATGAGTGCGGCGAATCTGGAAATTCCTCATTTGGAGCGGTATCTCACATCCTTGGGAACTATCGCTCATATAACACCCTTACTAGGGCTGCTGGGAACGGTTACCGGAAACATAAAGGCCTTCGGAGTACTGGGCAGTTTTGGTGGAGCCGTTGGAGACCCGGCCGTCTTGGCAACAGGTATTTCCGAGGCCCTCCTGACTACTGCTGCGGGTATAATGGTCTCTGTTCCTACGGTTGCCTTTTATAATTTCTTGGTGAATAAGGTAAATCATATCATCATCCGTTTAGAGAACCGTGTAAATGATTTGGTAGTTCTACTAGGGAAGGATTAGCCCATGCAATTCAAACGGCGTTTAAAACCGACTGCCACGGTTGATTTAGTACCCCTCATAGATGTAGTGTTTCAGCTGGTCGTATTTTTCATGGTATCCAGTACTTTTATCCTTACTCCGGGCATATCTCTCACTCTGCCGGAGGCCTCGAGTGCAGAACCGACGGTTATGACCCGCCTAGTGGTTACCATTGCCGAGGAAGATCAGATCTATCTGAACAAAGAGCAGTATAGTCTAGAAACCCTTGAGGAGGCCCTGCAGCAGTTTTCCCAGCGGGAGGAGCTGCGGGAGATCCAAACCGTTGTAGTAGAAGGAGATCAGAGTGTCTCCTACAGTTTGATGGTCCGGGTGCTCGATACCCTTAGACAGCACGGATTTGAGGGAGTTAACCTACGGATGCGAGAAGAGGAGTGATGCGAACACCCACAGGGGATAGACAGATAATCAGTATACTCGCCGCTCTGGTCATCCACACTATAATAGTCTTGATGCTGGGTTTGGTAGATCTTGGACAAGATATAGATGAGCAGCGCCTAGGTCCGGTCGCGGTGCGCTTTGAGCCTGTGCCCCCCGAAGCCTTACCACAGCCTACGGAGCCGCCGGAGCCCGAGGAGCCCCGTACAGAGCCGTCGGAGCCGCCTGCGGAGCCTGAAGAGCCGGCGGCCGCGCCGCAGCAGCAGGAAAGCCCTCCCCGGCAGGCAGCTGCCCAGGCACAACCGGAGCGGGCAGCTGAAGAGGAATGGAGCATACCCACACCCTCCGGTAGCGAAATACAGGAAACGGAGCGAAGACGCGCTCCCCGGGAGCCCTCCTCGGAGCAGCCCCCGGCGTCTCAATCTCTCGAAGGGCGTACCGCCGACAGGGTGGCCCCGGAACAGCAGCAGGGAAGCTCTGAAGGCTCACGTATCGATTTTGCCGAGGAAGAGCCGCCAGAGTCAAGAGAGACTGACCGCCGACAGCCGGATACCGGCCGGACTGCCGAAGACTCACAAGCAGGCTCTCGATCGGTGTTTGACGAAGACATGATGGAGGAGCTTGAGTCGGTACAGGCGAGCGAAGAGGGCTCTTCGAATGGTACTGCCCAGGGAGGCGACGGCAGCGCAAGTGGTACCTCCAGCGTCAGGACGGAGGAAGGCGGCGATATAGTGTACGCGTTAGAGGGTGAAAATACGGCTCGAAAGCTGGAGCGCTCCTCCCTGCCTAAGCTCAGCCCAGAGGAGCTGGAAGGGCTGCCTGGGAGAGTAGAGGTGGTGGTAAGCTTTACCCTTCTCTCGAACGGAAGAACGATGGACTTGAATATCGAGCGCTCTTCCAGTAGTATTCCGATAGTTGATGCGAGAGTCAAAGAGGCGGTTCAAACCTGGGAATTCTCCGACGCTCCGCAGGAAGCAGAGCCGGTCAGGGGAATGGCCCGAATCATCATCCGCACTGCAGATTGATGCAATAAGATTGATACAATACTGTAAGTACACCCATTGTAAGGAGCTTCTTGAATGATAAAGGCGGTAGGATTTGACGTAGACGGGACACTCTATCCTAATTACCAAATGTTTTTGTGCTCCCTGCCTTCCTTTTTGAGCGCCCCCCGCTTAATGTATTATTTTGGACAGGTGCGGAAGGATATGCGGCGCATTGACTACGATGAGCCCTTACATGATAAACAGGCCCAGCTGCTGGCCAATAAACTGGGTATCACTGAAGAGCGGGCACGTGACAGGATGGAGCGGCACCTGTACCATCGATGGGAGCACTCATTTCGTCGTATTAGCCCCTTTCGCCAGGTACGTGAAACCCTGCTGGCTCTTAAGCGGAACGGCATTCTTCTAGGAGCCCTCTCTGATTTTCCTATTAAAAACAAACTGAAATTCCTGAAGCTGGATGATCTGTTCGATTTCAGCTTTTCCTCCGAAGATACCGGCTATCTTAAACCGAATCCGATACCATTTCAGCACATGATACGAGAATTCGGGATAGCACCGGAAGAGATATTGTATGTTGGGAATTCTTATAAGTATGATGTTATTGGTGCAGCAGCGGCAGGAATGCGGACGGCCTGGCTGAAACCTCTATTCGCGAACCCTGATTCGGGTTCAACTACCCAGGCTGATATAATCTTCTCCTCCTTCAATGAGCTGCGCATCCGTATTTTAGATGAGTTAGTACAAAACTCTTCAGCTCAGAAGTGATCGGATAAAACTACACTAACTGCACCGGGATGTAATCGCTGTGAATGTAATTGACAACTTGTGTTTCCTGGGTAACAATTACAGGTAACATGAGAGATTGTTTAAAATGTGAGTATTGAACAATCTATAAAAGAGGGGTAGGATTTTTAATTATTTGACTTATAAGTAGTTAAAAATTTTACCCTGGTGCTTTGAAATGCTTTGAAAATAATTGCTTTTTGAAGTTGCCATAGGTAAAACTGGGAGTTGGGACCATGCTATTCTCTTTGGGAAATATTTTAACGCTTTTAATTGTACTGCTTATTCTATCAGTATATCGTCAGCTCGATAAAAACAACCGTTCACTCACTAAGATAAAGCGCTATTCTGAGAAAATTAAGGAAGAGCTGGATGGCTTTGTCGAGAGTAAAACTACAGAAGTAAAGAATTTGGGGATAGAACTGGATGTACACCAAAAAACCGGCAAAGAGATCCTGAAACGGATCAAAACAGCTGAGGAGGAGCTTGAGAATCGGGCTTCTTCTATGCAGCAGATAAATCAGCGGATTGGTGAATATGATAAGGCCTTATCAGAATTAAAAGATATGACCACCAAGGTCGATGAAAACCTCCAGCGTCTGCATAATGAATCAGAGTTCGTAGATAAGGTGGGACGGCAGCTGAGTGGAACCCAGGAGCGGATACAGCATTTAGAAAAACGTTTGCCCGCTATCACGGAAGAGTTCAACAGCATGAACCAAAAGGCACTGAAACAGAGTGCACAGAAGGCCTTTGCCTATTCAAAGCAGTTAGCCGAAAATTTCAATGAAAAAATCCAGTCCGACGAAGAGCGATTAACTGAGCTGAATAGCCATATGGACGAGCTGGATACTCGCCGCGAACAGTTTGCCCGAGAGGCCTTTGAACAGATCCAAAATGATTTGGATGAAAAGGTATACCAAGCTGAACAGTCCGGTGAAAGACTCCAGGAACAACTGGCACAACAGCTGTCGGAGACTAAGGATTCCATTAAAGCCCAGGGCGATGAAATGCTGGAACAAATAGAGCATGAACTGCGTGTACTTAATGGAAATGTAGAGGATGTAGAGCAGACAATTCAGGAGAAGATTTCCACTTTCCATGAGCGGGTCAGTGGAATAGAGCAGAAGTACCAAAACTCTCTGCAGCAGGCGGCAGAACGGGGAGTTGCACTTGAACACGAGGCCTTTTCAAAATTAAAAGAGCATATAAACAGCACTATCGAAGAGACCGAGCAGAACTTCCAGCAGAGGGCGGAGTCACTGCAGCAGAAATATACCCAGCAGTATTCCCAGTTTGATCAGCAATTCCAGGAACTCTCGGAATCGTTAAACCGAAAATATGCCGATCTGAATTCCGAGACAGATAGTACAGACAGTCAAGTACGTCAAAAGCTTGATGCAATGGACCAGAAGATACGCGACTACGAAGAGCAAATGAACTACCGCTTTGCAAAGATGGAGGAGGCCACCCAGGATATCGATTCCCTGGATAAGAACCTTCGGCAGGCGATGGATCGAGTAACTACTCGTATACGCGGAGAGTTCCAGGAATTTGAAAAGCAGTTAGAACAGGAACGGGAGGAGCAGCGGCTGAAGGCTCAGACGGATATACAGGCAGTGCATGATGCCCTGACGGAAGTAGAAAATCAGCTGTCGGAACTGAAGGATGAGGCTGCTAAGAATGTCTCAACTCGTCTTGAAGAGTTTGAAAGTGCTTTTTACAAGGATTTGGAGGGACGTTCAGAAAAACTTGATGAACGTTTTGAAGAATGGAAACTCCAATTAGAAAACCGCCTCTCAGAAATGACAGGAGAACAGGATACCCAGCGCCAACGGGTAGAAGAGGAGTATAGTGATGCCCTTCGGGATCGATTATCAGAGTTGCAAAACCGCGTCTATACCCAGCAGGAAAAGTTTGAGAACCAGGTACAGAGCTTTCAAGATAGAATCCAGGAGCGCATGGACCACACCTCACAGCAGCTTGAGGGTCTAGAGGGTGATCTAAAGGGCGAGATAGAGACAGCCAAGCAGCAAAGCCAGGCCGCTTTTCAAAAAGAGTTTGCCGACTATCAGTCTGCGAAGGAAGCGCAACTTAAGCGAAGTGAACGTGAGCTGGAAAATACCCTTAGCGAACTGGAAACCGGGGTCAATGAGCGCCGCTCCGTTATTGATTCCACTGTTGAAACAACCGAATCAGAGCTGAATGTGTGGCGCACTCAGATTGAGCAGCAGATTCAATCGGCCGATGAGGATATACGCACCCGCTACGAGAACATTCGGAAGGAAATAGACGATACAGTATCGGTACTTAAGGGAGAATTTGAGAGTCAGCGGGACGAACTCATTCTCCAGTCCCAGGACGAACGGACACGTTTGAAGAATGAGCTCAAAGAGATATCTGACCGTGTGCTTGAGCTGGAGGGTGAATTGCAGCGGAAGACGGATGCCGCTTTTGACAGTTTTAATCGTGAATATGAGAACTTTATGCTGGAGATTCAAAAGAAAAACCGTGAATTCCAGCTTGATATGGACAAAAAAATCAAAGATTTTCGCTCAATTTCTCAAGATACCAAGGAGAAAACTGAGCAGATGCAGAAAAAACTGTTCGGCAAAATTGAAGAAGGGTACACCAATCTGCAAGTGAACCTGCAGGAGATCGACAAGCGACAGAAGAATTTTACCGCCCAGACCAAGATTTTTGATCGAGCTGACTCACTGAAAGATACACTTCAGGAAAACATAGAGGATCTGAAGGGAGAAATAACCCGTGTCCAGGGGCTGAGCGGGGAGATTCGTGAGACAGAAAAGAAATTTATGTCGATTAGAAAAATGGGTGAAGAAGTCAGCAACAAAATGAACCGCTTCATCAATGAAAAACAGCGTATAGAAGAGATGGAGGGGGACTTTAAGAAACTTATAAATATCTCGCAAACCATAGATATGAAGCTGGAAAAAGTAACCGACAGTCATGATACCCTGCAGAATATTCAGGCCACTATTCGCAGCCTCGAAGAGCTGGAGCAGAGCGTCGAGCAGAAGTATGAGCGTCTCGAAAATCGACAGAAGGTTATCGACAGTACAATTCAGCAGGTGGATAAAAACTTTCAAAAGATTGAAGATCTGGATAAAAATATCGATTCCCTTGAAAGCAGGACCGCGGAGATGCCTCAGCAACTGCAGGATGTAGGACAGCGAATTGTTCAACTGGCAAATAACAAAGAGAAGGTTGATCAGGCAATTGAACAGATGGAGCAGATGGATGCCATACTTAAGGATGCTGAGGAGCGGACAGAGCGCATGCAGAAGGCCCGTGAATGGCTTGCAAAGACAGAAACCCGTTTGGAAGAGATCAACTCTCAGGCCAAGGAGCAGGTGAAACTGCTTGGAACCCTTCTAAAAGAGGGCGGTAAGGATGCCAAGCGGCAGGAGGGGGCCCCATCCATGGGTGCTCGTGATGTAGTGACTCGCTTGGCACACCAAGGGTGGAGCATTGATGAAATAGTGCGGGCTACCAAGTTATCCAAGGGCGAAGTAGAGCTTATTCTGGAAATTATACCTCGGAAATAGAGCGGAAATAGAGCGGAAAATTAAAAAAACTTGACGCTGTCATATCGGATTAGTATCTTAAAACAGAACGAACAGAAACACATATCTAAGTATCGATATAATCGGGTATTATAAAACGATTCTTTCGAGGGTGATATGTCCGTTCGTAGCTCGATACACCACAGACATACTACACAGAATGAGAGGGATTCAAGGGTGAAGAAAACCGATAAAGAAGCAAAAGTAAATAGCGATAAGCAGCAGGAATCTGCACCGTTGTCGGCGGAAGAAGAGGACGACGCAAAAAAAAGTGATCAGAAAAAGGGTTTCCCCGAAAGTAGCAGTGAAGAAGCTATCGAACAGGCGGAGCAACAAGCGGAACAGATTGATGAACTTAATACGAAGATTGAAGCGCTGAAAGCTGAAAACAGTGAATTGAAAAATCAGTATCTGCGAAAGCAGGCCGATTTCGAGAATTTCCGTAAACGGATGCAGCGAGAAAAACAGGAATCAATAAAATATGCGAACTCTAACCTTCTGCAGGATTTAGTTACTATAATTGATGATTTTGAGCGTGCCATACGTTCATCCGAGGAGTCTCGTGATTTTGAGAGCTTTCATTCGGGTATCAAAATGATCGAGCATCAGTTTGTAAACATGCTGGAACGGAAATACGGACTGACCCGCATGGAAAGTGAAGGGAAGGAGTTCGATCCGCAGCAGCACGAAGCGATCAATATGGAAGAGTCGCCGGATGTAGCGGTACAGACCGTTGTCGAGGATTACCAGAAAGGGTATATGCTGAACGATCGTGTGCTTCGGCATGCAAAGGTAAAGGTTGCTATACCGGCACCGGAGCAGACAGAAAGCAGCCAGACAGGCGCCGAGACAGATGCGGAGGCCGTAGAGCCTCAGCGGGACGAAGATAACCACCAGGCAAAGTAGCTGGAGTGGGTAGGTGAGGTTCTTTCGAAAAACTATACGTCAATTTTTTGAAAGTGCCTGAGCTGATTATGAATGTGAGTAAAATGGCATTTGCCATTGTTAATAATGAATTGAATAGAAAATACTAAAGAGGAGAATCTATAATGGGACGGATTATTGGAATTGATCTTGGAACAACAAACTCATGTGTTGCTGTAATGGAAGGAAATGAGTCGGTGGTTATACAGAATGCCGAAGGTCAGCGGACCACTCCTTCAATTGTAGGTTTCACAAACAAGGGTGAACGACTGGTTGGGCAACCGGCCAAAAATCAGATAGTAACAAACCCTGAGAACACCATATACTCGATAAAGAGATTCATGGGACGCCAGTTTTCGGAGGTGCCCTCGGAAATACAGATGGTATCCTACCATACGAGCGAGGCCTCCAGCGGCGAAGTACGGGTAAAGGCCCATGATAAAGAGTACACCCCGCAAGAGGTGTCCGCCATGGTGCTTCAGAAAATGAAGAAAACTGCTGAAGATTATCTTGGCGAAGAGGTAAAGGAAGCGGTTATTACCGTACCTGCTTACTTTAACGACAGCCAGCGCCAGGCTACTAAGGATGCGGGCCGCATTGCTGGTTTGGACGTAAAGCGTATTGTGAATGAGCCCACTGCAGCATCACTGGCATACGGACTTGGAAAAGAGAACAAGGAGGAACGAATTGCAGTGTACGACTTTGGCGGTGGTACTTTCGATATTTCCATACTTGAACTAGGTGACGGGGTCTTTGAAGTTAAGTCCACTCATGGTGATACTCACTTAGGTGGTGACAATATCGACCAGCGGGTTATCGATTGGCTGGTGCAAAGCTTTAAGAATGATCATGGCATCGACTTGTCTCAGGATAGAATGGCATTACAGCGGCTGAAAGAGGCTTCGGAAAAAGCCAAAATTGAGCTGTCCAGTACACAGACAACAGAGATTAACCTGCCCTTTATTACGGCAGACAATACCGGACCAAAGCACCTGCAGTACAGCCTGACCCGTGCGAAGTTTGAGCAGATGATCAGTGATCTAATTGATCGCACGAAAGGACCCTGTGAGAGTGCGTTGAAAGATGCGGGCGTTACAGCCGATCAGGTAGATGAGATTATTCTGGTAGGCGGAAGTACCCGTATTCCCGCAGTTCAAAACTCAGTCAAAGAGATATTCGGGAAGGAACCCCATAAGGGGGTAAACCCGGATGAAGTTGTCGCTATGGGAGCTGCAATTCAGGGTGGTATCCTTGGCGGTGATGTCAAAGACGTGCTGCTGTTGGACGTTACTCCCCTTTCCCTTGGAATTGAAACCTTGGGCGGGGTGTTCACTAAGTTGATTGAGCGAAATACTACAATTCCGACCCGGAAGAGCCAGATATTCTCTACTGCAGCGGACAACCAAAATGCTGTGTCGATCCATGTACTGCAGGGTGAACGTGAGATGGCGAACCAGAACCGAACCCTTGGTCGATTTGATCTGGTAGGTATTCCACCCGCACCACGGGGGGTTCCACAGATTGAAGTAACCTTCGATATTGATGCCAATGGTATCGTACACGTTTCGGCAAAAGACCTTGGCACCGGAAAAGAGCAGAAGATTCGTATCGAGTCTTCCTCCGGTCTTTCGGAAGATGAAATCAATAAGATGGTTAAAGAGGCCGAAGAGCATGCGGAAGAAGACAAAACGGCTCGTGAAAAAATCGAAGTTCGCAACGAAGCCGACAGTTTGATCTATTCTACCGAGAAATCACTCAGTGACTATGGGGATAAGATAGGCGATGAAGAAAAACAGAAGATTGAGTCAGCCAAGGATGAGTTGAAGAAAGCTATGGAGGCCGATGACCTTGAAGAGATGCGCTCAAAAATGGAGGCCCTCAAACAGGCTTCCTACAAGCTGGCTGAAGAAGTGTATAAGCAAACCGGCGGACAAGAGCAGGAAGGAGCAACCGGAGCAGCCGGAGCAGCCGGCGGTGCAAGTGCCGGGGCAGCAGAAGGCGGTGAGCAATCCGCTGGAACTGAAAGCGGCAGTGGTGAAAATGTTGAGGATGTAGATTACGAAGTTGTTGACGACGACGAAGAATCGAAAAGCTAAAAGGTAAGTTAAACTGTGGCTAAACGAGACTACTACGAAGTCCTGGGGATTCCGAAAGGGGCCTCCAAGGATGACATCAAAAAAGCATACCGAAAGCTCGCAGTCAAATATCATCCTGACCGTAACCCGGAGGATTCCAAGGCTGAGGAGTTGTTCAAGGAAGCCTCCGAGGCATATGAAGTGCTCAACGACGATAAAAAACGGCAGGCCTATGATCAATTTGGTTTTGCCGGTGTTGAAGGCATGGGTGGCGGCGGAGGAGGTTCACAGGACTTCTCCTCCGGCTTCCGTGATTTTGAAGATATATTTGGTGACTTTGGCGATATCTTTGGCTCTTTCTTCGGTGGTGGAGGAGGCGGCGGAGGGCGCCGAGGCTCTTCGCGGACATCGGCTCAGCGTGGTGCTGATCTTCGTTATAATCTTGAAATACCCTTCAAAGACGCCGTTTTTGGGACCAAAGTAGAGATTTCCTATGAACGCCATGTGACCTGTCCTGGATGCGGTGGAAATGGAGCTGAAACAGGCAGCGGACGGAAGGTGTGCCCCACTTGTGGAGGTAGCGGACAGGTTCGTCGGAGCTCCGGTTTCTTCTCGATTGCCTCTCCGTGCCCCACTTGTAATGGTGAGGGGTACATAATAGAGAACCCCTGTGACATGTGTAAAGGAAACGGGGTTATCTCAAAATCGCAGAAACTGAAGGTTACGATACCGCCGGGGATCGAAAGCGGAAAGCGAATCAATATACCTGGTCAGGGAGATGCCGGCCCGAACGGTGGCCCTGCTGGAGACCTGTATGTTTATGTTCGTGTACAACCCCATGACTATTTTGAACGACACGGTAACGATATTTATTGTGTGATTCCAATTACCTTCACACAAGCAGCCTTGGGGGCCGAAATTATGGTTCCAACCCTTGAGGGCAAGAAGGTGAAAGTGAAGGTCCCGTCGTCTACCCAGAATGGAAAGGTTTTACGATTGAAAAATGAAGGGGTTCCTCATCTGCACAACAGTAACCGCCGAGGTGATCTCTATATAAAGATCCGAGTTGAAGTACCGAAAAAGCTGTCTTCCCGTGGCAAGGAGCTTCTGAAAGAGCTTTCTGAACTTGAAGGGGAAAACAAGTCTCCCGATCCGGTGCCTCTGGCTGAACTTAGTACTTGAAGGTAAGATGGTTCTATCCGGTTCAATGTGCGTCGATTGCCCCTGGTGGTCGGCGTTTTTTTATGTTATTAAAGGTGCCGACCGATAAGTAGAAAGTGTAAATTCCGCCACCCCAGAACTAGGTGAGTGAGCATAAAACAGGAGTTATGAGTGCTGATTAGAAATTTTGTGATGCCCGCGGGCATCTTGTTTCTGTTGCTAATGTTGGCTGTATCGCTTGCGGCCGAGGAAGAAGAACCGCGTGATCTGAGTATCGAGATTCTTCTGGAGGAGTTTGATGAGCTGGAAGATGCCGAACCTGCCATTGAACTTGATTCGAATCAGAACGGAAGAGTCGACTATCTTGTTAAGACCGATGTAGATGGAAAGAAAATGATGGAGGTGCTTGATTATGACCATGATGGAGCAATGGACGACTTTTACATGTATGATCATGGAGTGCTTATTCAGAGAGCAATAGATTCAAACGCCGACGGGAAAATTGATATTTGGGTCTACCTTGAGGAGGGAGTATATATTGCCCGATATGAGGAAGATACCAATTTTGACGGTACTATGGACAAGGTAAAAAATTATGATATCGAAGAAGATGATAACGGAGACAAAAACTGATGCAGACAGGAATTAGCGGCTTTCATGCGATTGAAGAGGCCTTAAAAACGGGAAAGGGGAAGGGGACTCTGTATGTGAGCCGTAAATCAACCCGAATAGACTCTTTGATAAAACTGGCCGAAGAAAAACGGGTTTCGGTAAAGCGAGAGTCTGATGAAGCCCTCAATAAGCTGGCGGGGGAGGGGCAAGAGCACCGTGGGGCGGTGTATCTGCGGAGGACGGTAAAAACAAAGTATAAGGATGTGACAGCATTTATTGAGTCACTTGAATCAATGGAGCTGAAGAACTCGGTTGTTCTCGTTTTGGACGAGATCACCGATCCCCAAAATTTAGGGGCAATTCTTCGCAGTGCTGATCAGTTTGGTGTGGATCTGGTCGTGCTTCCCGAGCGTAGAAGTGCTAAGCTGAGCAGTACGGTTAACAAAACTTCAGCGGGGGCAAGTGCCTATATTCCTGTGGTGGTAGTTAAAAACCTGCGGAGAAGCATCAGCGAACTAAAAGAGGCAGGGTTCTGGGTGTACGGTGCCGATATCAAAGGTACAAAATTGCAGGATGTCGATTTTTCCGAGCGTGCAGTAGTGGTGCTGGGGGCTGAAGGCAAGGGGTTGAGTAGATTGATTCTTGAAGAGTGTGATCATGTGGTAACCATACCAACCAGCGGGCGAGTGGATTCACTTAATGTGTCGGTTGCAGCAGGGATTATGCTGTATGAGTTGCGACGGCAGCCCTAGAGCAGTGTTATATTGCAATGATGAATAGACTTACTCTTCGAAAAACCTGTTACCAATATCTTCCCGGTTCCATGCTCCGGGAAAGGAGACTCTCTTGATACCCTTGTAGGCATTGGTGTTCGCTTTTACAATGTTTTCCCCGAGTCCTACTACTGTAAAACAGCGTCCACCGTTGGTGTATATGTGTCCATCCCCATTTTTGTGGGTAGCACCGTGGAATACAAGTGCCTCCCGCTCGGGGAAGACCGAATCGATTCTGACTGCCTGCGGTTGCGGTTGATGCTCCGGATACCCCTTGCCGGCAATAACCACCCCTACCGCGGATTGTGTTGAAAGCTCGAGCTCGAACTGATCGAGGCATTGGTTCTTAATTGCCCGAAGCAGGCTCACAAAATCCGACTTGATGAGCGGTAGGATAACCTGTGCTTCAGGATTACCAAATTTTACATGATAAGATGTAAGCTTCGCACCGTCGGCCTGAATCAGTAAGCTGAAAAAGAAAACCCCTTTATAACTTAGCTTTTCCTTTTGTAATCCCTTTAAGGTTGGCTCAATTATTTCTGTGAGAATTTTTGAATATATGCGGGACGAGAGGACGGGGACTGGACAAATGGCCCCCATACCGTTCGTAATGGCACCAGTGTCGTTATCCATGGCTTTGGTGTAATCGGAAGCCGGAGGAAGAATTATATGGTTCTTGCCATCGATAAAGGCCGATATGGACAGGTTATAGCCGGTTTCGAATTTTTCCACCAGCAGAGTATCTTTCTCTAAAATTTGTTTCCCAAATTCGATAAGTTTGCTGCTGTCCGCCGAATCGAACACATTCATATTTGAAACTGGATGATTTCGTTTTAGTACGAGGTGTTCTCCCGGATGAGATTCTATATACTTTTTGAAGCTTGCAAAATCAGAAAACTCTTCTGCTTCGGTGGTTGGAACACCGTGGCGCTGCATAAAATCGCGTGCGTAATGCCTATCCTGTTCCAACAGTGCTGCAGACTTTGTAGCCCCAAAGGCACTTATCCCGGCCTTCTCCAGAGCTTCGACCATGCCGTTGTGTTGTGCCGCTGCGGTGGCCACCAGACAGTAGTCAATTGACAATGAGGTACACAGTTTGGTGACCTCTGCAGGATTATCGGGGTCGTTGAGCGCTATATTCTCGGCAATTTCAGCGGTGCCTGAATTACCGGGTGTTATATACAGTCCTGTTATCAAGTGACTTTTTCCCAAGGCCCATGCCAAGGCATGAGCTTTAGCTCCGGAACCGAGTATTAGTACTTTCACGTGAACCTCCACAGTCGGTGAAATCGCTGATGATATCCATTCTTACATTTTAGATAGATCTTCTCAAGACCGCAGCAGGGCTTCGAAATATAAGTCTATAGCTGACGCTCATTAGCAGTACTAGGCGGTCCGAGCCTTTCTTGAAGATCAACGGAAAAATGATGCTGCAGGTAGTTCTGAAGGACCAGTCGATAGCACTCCTGCGAAGCACAGCGCATTAGCTTATTGCGCAGGTTCGAGCTGTCTGGAAAGCCCTTGGTATATGCACTTAAATGCTTTTTCATCTCCGCACAGGCACGCGCTTCACTTTTATAGTGAAGTTCCCGCTGCAAATGGTAATAGCCGATAGTCAAGCGTTGAACAAGCTGAGCATCACATGCTTTCATCGGATCCTCCGCCTCATCAGTTGAAGCAGCTCTTTCTCTGTGTGCATTGCTATGTGGCTGCTCCCCTAAAAGCAGGAATCGGGTCTGCTGGAAAATCAGGGGGTTACCAATTGCTCCACGGGCGAACATAACTCCGGCACAGCTGGTCTGCCGCAGCATGTCCACAGCTGCCTGGGGGCTGAAGAGGTCTCCGGAACCTATGACCGGGACCGGCAGCAGTTCTGCCAGTCTGGCGATATGCTCCCAGCGGGAAGTGCCCGAATACCCCTGAATTCGGGTGCGGGCGTGAATCCCAACCATCGAGGCCCCGCCTTCCACAGCTGCTCTGCCTGCCTCTTCAAAGTTTATAGAAGATTCATCCCAGCCTGAGCGTATTTTTACGGTTATAGGGATTCCGGTGGCAGAGCTGAGAAGGCGAACTATCGAGTAGATCCTATCAGGCTGCTGCATAAGAGCGGACCCTGCACCGGTCTTTACCACTTTCGGTACGGGACAGCCGCAATTTATATCGATTAGGGTAGGAGAATAGGGGAGTATCCCAGGGAGTGCCCGCTCAGCTTGGTCGGGCTTAGAGAGAAATATCTGTATGCCCAGCGCCTCTTCATTGTCCCCCCGTTCCATTAGATCGTGTGTTTTTTGGTTCCCCCGGGCGATCGCCTCGGCTGAGACCATTTCGGTATAACAGAAGTCCGCCCCGTAGTTTCTAGAAATTTCCCGGAACGCCTTATCGGTGTAACCGGCCAGGGGGGCTAAAAAAAGATTGCCCGGAAGAGTTATTCCGGGCAGTTGAATACTGTGATATAAGGGATTTTCCATGGAAAGCGGCGCCTTGCTCTTATTCTTGAATACCAAAAAATTGGAGGCTGTTGTTGTAGAGGGTCTCCGCTACTTCTTCCAGCGGTTCCTCACGCAGCTCAGCGATAAACTCGGCTGTGGCTCCCAGATAAGAGGGTCGGTTGCGTTTACCGCGGTATTGAGCCGGTACCATAAAGGGACTCTCCGTTTCAATAAGCATGCGGTCCAGGGGCATGTTCTTTGCTGTTTCGTGCAGGTTTCGGGCATTTCTGTAGGTGACATTACCTGCGAAGGAGATGTAGAGATTCAGATTGAGGGCCGCTTGGGCATACTTCCAATCTTCCGAATAGCAATGCAGAACTCCTCCTCTGGGAGGCAGTTTATCCTTTAAAATATTTAATACATCTTCGCCGGCCTCGCGATTGTGAATGATGACCGGCAGCTCAAGCTGATCTGCCAGCTCAAGTTGATGAATAAAAAGCTCAATTTGACTGTCTTTATTGCCGAATTTTCTATAGTAGTCTAATCCGATTTCTCCAAGGGCGACCACCCGATCTTTCTGGCTGCCTTCCTCAATTTGGAGGGCCCAGTCTTTTCCGGGATTGATAACTTCGGATGGTGAGACACCAATGCTATGGTATACATGATTTGCTGTTTTCAGGTTTTCGTAGACCTGAAAAAAGTCGTAGAGGCTATTGCATATGCTCATGACTTTTTTTACGTCCGACTGTTTAGCTTCCTGTACGATTAACAACTGTTCGATTGGATCTTCGTTTATTAATCCAATGTGCGCATGGGTATCAAATAACTGCATAGTTCTTTTCCGATTTTAATAAGATTTTTGTGTGGCTTTTACTAATATAGGTGAACAATAGCATGAAACGTAGGAGCGGTCAATTGTATTTGACAATTTTTTTTAGGCGTGGTAACCTTTTAGCGGTTTACTGTAGTAAACAGCACATTGAGGAGTAAGAATGTCCCCGGCAAATCAGTATAAAAAAGTAGAAAAAAGGCTTTATGATTTTATTCTACGAATCTTCTCCAGATTTTTCTCAACACTAGCTGGGGGAATACAAAAACTCATTTCTTTGGGAAAACAGCGGTTTACAGTAATGCTGATTCCCCACTCAGAGCGAAAAATCTTTAACTTTCGTATTTCTGTATTCTCACTGATTTTTTTTGGAATTCTGTTTATAGGTTTGTTGGTTGCTTTTTTCGCCTTTTCTACTCGTTTCAGCGGCCTTTCCAATATGTTAGTGCGGAATCAGTCAAGTTTGCAGAATACACGGGCAAATCTAGAGATGGTGCGCGATGAAATTGTCGAATTGCGACAGGTATCTCGCGACTTCGAGCACTCTCTTGTAAACACTCTCGGCTCTTTCGGGGTTTTTTCGGAAGATGAGGATGCAACTACTGCCGCTGCCGGCGATCTGTCCTCGTTCATCAATTTGGAAGAGCAGGACAGCGGTATCATGCGCGAGGTCAGTGAACTGCGCAATATTAAAGAGTTTATGCAGGCCTCCACTGAATCTTTAGATAAAGTACAGAATCTACTCAAGTCGCAGGGCGACTTATTGGTAGAATTGCCTACCTACTGGCCGGTGAGCGGGGGTATCGGACGCATTACCAACTATTTTGGTCCTGAAGTCCACCCTTTTACCCAGCAATGGTATCTGCACAAGGGCTTAGATATTGCCTATCGACGGGGTATTGATCTAGTTGCGGCGGCAAATGGTAAGGTTATAGAAAGAAAGTATGAGCCAATGGGCTTTGGGAACTACATTGTAATACGTCATGCATACGGTTTTGCCACCAAGTATGCGCACCTTGATAACGTGTATGTTGAAGAGGGTGATGTAGTGACACAGGGACAAAAAATTGGTACCATGGGCAATACAGGCATGTCCACTGGCCCGCATCTTCATTTTGAGGTTCGTATCGGCGCGCAGGTAGTAGACCCAGAACGTTTCTTAAATGTACAAGCTGATCTAAGATGAGGGAATCTCAGATAATTATTACTACGGAAAACTCATGAGTGAACAACTAGATTTAAATGGTGTATTTATCAATTCTATTATTGGAGAGGGAGCCGCTTTTTCGGGTGACATCTCTATGAATGGTCTGTTCCGCATAGATGGCGATTTTCGAGGGAATATCGAAAAAGCCGATAAGGTATTAATTGGTCGAAATGGTCGAGCAGAATGTTCGATTAATGCCGGTACTGTAGTAGTTGGCGGGGTTGTGAAAGGCGATATTCACTCTACCGAAAAGGTGGTTGTTCTTTCAACTGGAATGGTGCTCGGTAATGTTTCCACCCCGCGCTTATTGGTCGAAGATGGCGTTGTGCTGAACGGGCGCTGTAAGATAATCAGTTTTCAAGACAAACAGAATAATCGGGAGACCACCTACTCCGATTCCGTCCAAGACTCTGCCGACCAATCGATCGATCGTTACAACCCCCTTTACAAATCCGGCTGATGGAACCAATCGATCCTTTAAAGAACAATCGTTTTAAGTGGCGCAGGAATACCCAGTCAAAGGAAAAGACACTATCAGCCGAGGGGGTTCCTCAATTTTCTAGAATTGTCTCCGAACAACAGGAGCGGCAAGTAGCACCTGTGGGTGGTAAATATCCGGCACATATTGATGCGGATATCGAGGAGCTGGTTGACCAGCTACACAGCAGTGGCGAGCAGTTAAAGGAGAGCCCCTCCTTGGGCAATATAAAGGACTATCGCAAGGCGGTAAGCGATTTTCTGCTTTATATTTCAAAACACGCCCTGGAAGCTGAACAGATCGAAGGTGCGCATTACCATCCATTGAAGAAGCAAAAGAAGTTTACTATCATCAAGGTGGTCAATGAAAGACTGGAACAGCTTGCTTCCGGAATCCTACAGAGCCAATTTACACAACTTGACATTTTAAAGCGTGTAGAGGAAATTAATGGCATGATCGTAGATTTACTGCATTAAAGGAGTTTTACGCATGAGCGATAATGATATACAGCCTATGAATGCTTCTGAACAGGGAGAAGCCAGCGAAAGAGTGGTGGAAGAGATTGCAAATCCTTCTGATGAACAGGATAAGGGCAGATCAACAGTCCTGTTGGTAAAATTTATTCATTCAAATGAGACACAGATTTGTACTAATCCCTTGAACGAAGTCTTTGAGAAGGGTGATCACCTAGTGGTTCCCAGTCGGTATGGAAAAGATCTTGCCTATGTGCTTGGTCATATTCAGCATGTCGAGAATTACGACATGAAGGATGCCGAGGCGATTACCCGTCGTGCCTCCAGCCAAGATATTAGTGAATATGAGAAAAATCTCGAAAAAGAGGCGGAAGCATTAGAGCTCTGTCGGGAAAAGGTTAAGAATCATAATTTAGATATGAAGCTGGTTGCGGCGCATTATATGGTTGATGAGCCGAAGATTCTGTTCTTTTTTACAGCTGATGCCCGGGTAGATTTTCGTGAATTGGTGAAGGATCTTGTGTCGGTGTTTAAGATGCGTATTGAACTGCGCCAGATTGGAGTAAGAGATGAATCCCGAGTACTGGGCGGCTTGGCCGTGTGCGGCCGGGATTATTGTTGCAATGGCGTGACGGACAAGCTGAATCCGGTTTCCATAAAAATGGCCAAAGAACAGAATCTCTCTCTAAACTCAATGAAGATTTCCGGTCCCTGTGGGCGACTGCTCTGCTGTTTAGCCTATGAATATGACTTTTATAAAGAAGTGAAAAACCGTCTCCCCCAAGAGGGTAATCGAATACGGGTGAAAAATGAAGATTTCAAGGTAACAGAGGTAAACATACTGGCTAAAAGGATCAAGCTTCAGTCTAGGGATGGAAGAATTATTGATGTTCCGGAAGAAAACTTCAGCTGGAATGAATCTTCCCGCTATTGGAATGTAAAGATTGATGATATAATTACTTGACAGTACTGAAGTAATTTGGTAGCTTGTGCTACCGCAGAAAAATTGGAACAAGATTTACTTATAATTATTTATATAGAATGGAGGATAGGCGCTTGGCAGGACTATCAGCAGAAAAAAGACAACGACAGAATTTGAAACGGAGAATGCGCAACCGTGCTGCACGCAGCGGGGTTAGAACCGCTCAAAGAAAATTTCAATTAGCAGTAAAAGGCAATAATCTGGAAGATGCACAGAAGGCTTATGGCGAAGCAGAACGGCTTATTGATCGCGTATCGAGAAAAGGCGTTTTTCATAAAAACACTGCAGCACGTACAAAATCTCGCATGCGGAAGAAGCTAAATTCATTAAAGGTACAATCGTAATATTTTTAAGATGAGAGGCGGATCATGGATAGAAATAAATTGACAAAGGCAGAAATTATCGATCAGATCCATGAAAAGCTGAGTGTGAGTCGTAATGAGATTCACGATGTCATCGATGAGTTTTTCGAAGAGCTTAAAGAAGCTCTTCAGGACGATCGAGTAATTGAGTTAAGGGGGTTTGGAACCTTTGAAATTCGTACCCGTAAGGGGCGTGAAAAGGCTCGAAACCCAAAGACCGGCGAAATTGTACCGGTCGACACCCATGGGGTAGCAGTATTTCGTCCTGGAAAAGAGCTTAAGCAGCTTGCCTGGCCTCTACGGGGTGAAAAATAAACCTTTCGGCATTGGAACTCTTAAAGTGAAAACGGCAGTATCAGCACAAGCTTCATGGAAACCGACCGTCAAAAAAATCGCAGGTGAGTTAGTTTTATTAGTAGGCGGAGCTCTCCTGTTCGCTCTGTCCTTTCCCAGTTTTGTATCGGAAAAGGGCTTCGGAGTACTTGCTTTTATCGCCCTGATTCCTGTATTTGTATTGGTACATCGTAGCAGCTGGAAATTAATTGCTGTGTACGGTGTGCTGTACGGATTTGTTTCGTATGCCCTGTTTAACTTCTGGTTATCGACATTTCATCCCCTCGCGATTCTAATCGTGCCCACTATCTATGCGGTATACTTTCTGGTTGTCTTTCCTCTATTGAAACTGGCGGATACACTATTCCCCCGTTACGGATATCTTGTTCAAATATTGATATGGATCGGGTATGAGTACCTGAGGTCGAAGGGATACTTAGGGTATCCCTATGGGAATTTAGGATATTCCCAGTATCAGTTTATTCCTTTTATCCAGATATCCGCACTCACCGGTTTTTGGGGTGTCTCGGCGCTGGTAGTGTTCTTTTCGGCTTATCTGGGTAACGCCATAAAAGATGGCTTTCGAGGTTTGGGCGGCTTTATCAGGCGCCATAAACTCGAACTTGGTGGATATGCCGGACTGATACTCATTACTCTGATCTATGGCATGGCTGTACAGCAGGATTACTCAGATCAACGGCAGTGGAAGGTTGCACTAATCCAGCACAATGCCGATACCTGGGCGGGAGGTATTCGGACATATCGGAGAAACCTGGACATTTTGAAGTCGCTCAGCGAACAGGCATTAGAGTATGAACCGGAAATTGTAATTTGGTCTGAAACTGCTTTTGTCCCTGGAGTCGATTGGCATACGAAATACCGCACCGATGGCGAGCGGTATGCACTGGTTAAAGATTTTCGTGAGTTTATGCAGGGCCAAACTGTGCCCTTTTTGACCGGAAACGATGACGGGCAGCTTGCCGATCCAAACCTACCGCCGGTTGCCGCGGATGGAAGTTATAATCGGGTAGATTATAATGCGGTTCTGCTGTATCACGAGAATGAGCTTAAGGAAACCTACCGGAAAACCCACTTAGTTCCCTTTACCGAGCACTTTCCCTATGGGCACATTTTCCCGAGGTTTTATAAATTACTGTTAGAAAAGGATTACCATTTTTGGGAAGAGGGGACAGAGTACACCGTGTTTGAGGTGGGAGGAGTAAAATTTTCTACTCCTATCTGCTTTGAAGACGTGTTTGGATATATTTCGCGACGCTTTGTTCGTGAAGGGGCCGAGGTGATTGTAAATATGACCAACGATTCCTGGTCTGGGTCAGTGGCCGCACAGATGCAGCATCTTGGAATGGCTGTCTTCAGGGCTGTCGAGAACCGGCGAAGTTTAGTCAGGGGTACAAACTCGGGAATGACCGCCACTATAGACCCTGACGGGCGTATCATTGATATGATGGACCCCTTTGAGCAAGACTTCATGATAAGTTCGGTTCCAGTGTACACCGAGCGAATAACTCCTTACACCCGCTGGGGAAATTATCTCCCGGTTATCGCGATAGTGCTTTCTGGACTTGCACTTCTTACTGGAATCGTAGTTCGTATAGTGCCTCGCCGCGATGATTGACTATGACAATTCAAGTTTCGAATGAATCACTGGATTGACAACCATTGATTTCTATAGGAAGATGAAGATATGGAAGAAAAGACAAAGATATTAATTGTAGATGATGAGCCCGTAAATCTTGATTTTTTTCAGTTGATGTTAGGTAAACTTGGGTTTGAAGTGCTTACTTCAGAAGATGGTGAAGATGCTTTGGAGAAAGTTACCGGATACAACCCTGATCTTATTATATTAGATAATGTTATGCCGAAATTATCCGGTTGGCAGGTAACACGACTTTTAAAGAAGGACCAGACCTACAGCGATTATAGAAATATACCAATTATCATGTTTTCAGCAATGGACGATGTAAAGGATAAGGTTGAAGGATTTGAGCTTGGGGTGGAGGATTACATTACTAAGCCCTTTAATTTTTCTGAAGTTTTAGCCAGAATACGTGCGGTTCTGCGCAGTAGAAGAATGTCCGACCGAATGGAACTAAAGCAACGTCGGATTGATTTGTCGGACAAAATTTCAACTAAATTTATTAATTTTCTGAATAGTCTTAAAGAACCGATTGCTCAGGTTGAGGCAAAGGCCAATGAGTTTTTCACAGATGAAAAAAATGAGTCCGCGAAGGACGAGTTTATAGAGTTTGTAAAGGAACAAGTTGCCGGAGTTAGAACTTCGATAGAAAATTTAGAGCAGGCTATTGATGCCCTTAAATTAGAAGAAGTCAATGCCCGTGATGATGAACAGGCTCTGCGTGAACTTGATTCAAAACTGCAGGAACATTTTATACAACTTCAGGAACATGAAGATAGTATGAAAGAGGTAAAAGGTTGATAACCGAAAATAAACAAGAGGTACTCAATCTCTTTACGGAAGGACGAAAGCAGTATAAGTTGATGAATTTTGAGGCAGCCAAAGATTTTTTTGCAAAAGCCCTCAAGGTTGATCCCGAAGACGGGCCTTCTAAAGTATATTATGCTCGCTGCAAACATTATATTGAAAATCCTCCTCCTGAAGATTGGGATGGGGTTTTTGTGATGAAGTCTAAGTAGAACTATCGCAAAAGGCCTTGGCATTCCAAAAATCTTCGATTTTTGAAAGTGCCTGTGATCAACACATATTTATAATTACTTTAAAGGTAATTCCAATTAGGTAGACTAAGAAATGGCACGAAGTTATAGTCGACGAAAAGAAAAAGAGTTTACTACAGTACTGGACACTACAACACGACTTTTCGGCAAACTCACTTTTTCAGACGCCTTGAAAATAGATGGGTATTTTGAGGGTGAAATTGAATCTTCAGGTGTTCTGTATGTAGAAGAGGGTGCCCATGTAGTGGCCGATATTAAAGCATATACAGTGGTAATTGCCGGCCATGTTGAGGGCAATATAATAGCCAAAGAAAAGGTTGACATGCTCGAAACATGCAAATTGACAGGCAATGTAAAAACAAGCAAGCTTCGCATCTCCGACGGAGTAAGTTTTGAAGGTAAATGCGAAATGATAAAAGATCCGGATACTGTCGACATCTTTTCAGCTCCGGTGGATACCTTAAAGAAAACGGTAAGCAGTGCCTAATACACCTACACTAACTGCAGCTATTTTGTCGTTGGGAACTGAAATAACTTCTGGGGTTATCCAGGATACACATGGTAGATTTCTTGCTTCCGAATTAAGTGCTATGGGTGTACAGGTCAAAAGAATTTGGCTTATGCAGGATGAGCCTGAAATAATCCCGGCGGTGCGTACGCTGGTTGAAAAGCATGGAGTAGTGTTGATTACCGGAGGTTTAGGGCCGACTAGTGATGACCTAACCCGTGAAGCAATTTCAGAGGCTGCGGGAATTTCACTTGTATTCGATAGCGTTCTGTGGGAAGACCTAAAAAGCCGTTATGGCCTTTCAAAAGCAGAAGCTAACCGTAAGCAGGCCATGGTCCCGGAAGGGTTTCAGGTGTTGCCGAATGCAAATGGAACCGCCCCAGGTATTTGGGGTAAGGTTGATGGCTGTCTGGTAGCGGCGCTGCCGGGCCCCCCGCGGGAGCTGGAACCCCTGTTTCAGCATTTACTGCAGCCGGTGCTGGTTGAACAGTTGCAGTTAAATGTCCAGGCCGAGACAGAGGTCAGTTGCTTTCTTATACCGGAGGCGATGCTTGAAGATGTCTGCTTGAAAAGCAGCCGGAATCTGCCCGGGGTTCAATGGAGAACCCGCTTTCAGGCACACCGGATTAGTTTGTACCTGGTAGGTGGTACACTACAGCAACGTGAAGAGTTTGTCGATAAACTGCAGCAAGAGTTCGGCGAGGCTTTGGTACGCAGAGGTGATAATGAGGCAGCTGCATTGCTTCTTGAAAGCTTGAAACAGGCTAATGCACAACTGGTGAGTGTTGAGTCCTGTACGGGGGGCATGATAGGAGCCCTGGTAACCAATATCCCCGGGAGTTCGCAGGGATATTGGGGAGGTTTTATCACCTATGAAAATCAAGCTAAACAGAGCGCAGTGGGAGTTTCCCCTAGTACATTAGAGACAAGCGGCGCGGTTTCGGAGGCTGCGGTGCTTGAAATGGCGGAGGGTGCTTTAGAGAGGAGTACTGCCGATGTATCGGTAGCGGTATCTGGAATAGCAGGTCCCTCGGGGGGAACTCCAGAGAAGCCTGTAGGTACGGTATGGATAGCTGTCTCTCGGCGGATTAATCAACGGACAATCCATTCAAGGGCCTTTCATTTTACCTTCGGCAGCCGTAGAGATATTGTGCGCCGACGAGCTGCAGTGGCGGCCTTGCTATTGACGGAGATAATGGTACGGAAACCTAAAAGCCTTGACATGGTGCATTACTGGCACTATAGTTGAGTCTGTCTTAAAACAACCTCCGTACAAAGAACAATTTTTTACATAAGGAATATTTTAAAACAAAGATTTTTTGATATTCCCAAGGCCTTTAGAAAAACTAATCAACTTACAGTATAAAAATTAGTTTTTCTACTATATAGTGACTTTCAATTGTAATTACTGTCTGAAAGTTCTCGGCCCAAACATCATATATAAAACCCAGATCAAACGGAGTTTTCTGATGGCTGATACCGGAAAAAAACAAGAATCACTCAATTTTGATGAAAACGAAAACACACAGGGTGATACTGATACCCAAAATAGAATTAATCAGGAAACTGAAAGTGAGGATAGTATGACTAATTACGAAACAGATAGCAGCACTCAAACTGCATCTCAAAACGGATCCAACTCTGGACAACAGAAAAAACGACCTAGAAAGAAAAAGGTTCGGGTGGAACTAATCAAAGATAATAATGATTCTGAGCAGGAAGTTGAGCAGGAAGTCGAGCAGGAGGAAGGAAGCCAAGGTTCCGAAGGAGCCGAAGGTACCGAAAGCGCAGAAAAAAGTACTCGCGAGCCGGTGGTCGACGATAACCAGGATATTCCTTCGGCGGATGAGCTTATAAAAAACCAGGGAATTAACAAACGGAAATCTAAAAATCGCAATTCCGGAAAGGATAACCGTCAGGGGCATAACTCGGATAGGAACAAGCCTTCCGAAAAGCAGAGAGAGAATAATAAAGAGAATAATTCGGTTGGTAAACTGAGCATCAATGAACTTTCGAAGATGTCGGTTCCCCAGCTACGCGATTTTGCCAGTCAAGAGGGATTGAATCGTGACACTATGGTGTCAATGAAAAAACAGGACCTAATTTTTTCTGTTCTTAAGGCTCACACCCAACAGGGCGGGCAGATTCACGCCTATGGTTCGCTTGAAATTCTGCCGGATGGCTATGGTTTTCTACGATCACCCCAGAATAGTTATTTGCCTGGGCCGGATGATATCTATATCTCCCCCTCACAGATACGTCTGTTTAACCTGCGCACAGGAGATACGGTCGGAGGCCAGATCCGCCCGCCTAAAGAGGGCGAGCGTTTTTTTGCAATGCTGAGAGTCGAATTTGTAAACTCTGACGACCCCTCGGTAGCACAAACAAGGGTTCCCTTTGATAACCTTACTCCCTTGTACCCCATGGAGCGCTTCGACATGGAGTTGACAAGCGGGGATACCTCGACCAGGATGATCAATTTGTTCTGCCCGATAGGTAAGGGACAGCGTGGATTGATTGTTTCTCCTCCACGAACCGGTAAAACTATCCTAATGCAGAAGATTGCCAATGCAATTACTACCAATCATCCCGATGTGTTTTTAATAGTGCTGTTGATTGATGAGCGCCCGGAAGAGGTTACGGATATGCGGCGTAGTGTAAACGGCGAGGTTATTGCATCTACCTTTGACGAACAGGCGAGCCGCCATGTACAGGTAGCTGAAATGGTAATTGAGAAGGCCAAACGATTAGTAGAGCACAAGCATGACGTAGTCATTTTGCTTGACTCAATTACCCGCTTGGCTCGCGCCTATAACCAGACGGTTCCTACCAGCGGCAAGATTCTATCAGGAGGTGTCGATTCGAACGCCCTTCATAAGCCGAAACGCTTCTTTGGTGCGGCCCGTAACACCGAAAATGGCGGCAGCTTGACTATTGTTGCTACCGCACTGGTAGACACAGGCTCGCGGATGGATGAGGTAATTTTTGAAGAGTTCAAAGGAACCGGTAATATGGAAATCCAGCTTGATCGTCGAATGGCTGATCGGCGGCTTTACCCGGCTATTAATATCAAGCGATCGGGAACACGAAAAGAAGAGCTTTTGCTTACCGAAGAGGAGCTCAACAAAATGTGGGTGCTCCGCAAAGTAATCAATCCCATGGATGACATGGAGATTATTGAGATGTTGGTAGATAGAATGCGCAAGACTAAAACCAATGAAGCCTTTTTACGTTCCATGAACACCACTACAGCAGGACAATAAACGATACCCACGTAATACGCACAGAATGCGCGCGTATCGAAGGGAAGACTGGATTTTATAAGTGTAATATGTTACATTTACGCACATAGAAAGACCACTATAAAGGTCCACTATGCAGGGCCTTTTGATAGGTTTGAAAAGAGATTTTCTGTGGGATTTTAATCTCGGGCAGAGAATATCTTATAAATTGCACCAGGGAGGAGTATTATGAAAGCGGGAATTCATCCCAAATACGAACTCACTACTATTCGGTGTGCATGTGGAAACGAGATCCAGACTCGTTCCACAGCCAAAGACATTGAGGTTGAAATTTGCTCACAGTGCCATCCGTTTTTTACCGGTAAGCAGAAGCTTGTTGACACCGCCGGTCGTGTAGAGCGTTTCAAACGCAAGTACGGCATCAAGTAGAAGTCGAGTTACATTGCATCATGAGAGGCCATTGGGCATTTTGACCCAGTGGCCTTTTTTTGTTGCATTCAAAGTGTTTTTCTTTTAAGATACTAGTGACCCAATAATTATGGGATTAAGGTAAATAAATGGATGAAATTTTCTCTCATCATGCAGCTGAATATGGAGAGGAACCTGAAGTAATTGCTGAAGCCCCTGGCGTTGTGAACTTGATGGGGGAGCATACTGACTTTCATGAGGGGTATGTACTTCAAATTGGTTTGCATTTATCTGTGAAAGTTGCAGTTTCAAAAAGAAACGACACATCTTTACGCTTTTATTCGGTTGATCTAAATGAACGAAAGCGGACTACTATCGCAAATTTGAAATACAAACGAGAAGACCGCTGGGCAAATTACCTAAAGGGTGTTCTCTATGAAATAATGCAGTTGGGTTCATCCTTTAAGGGTATGAATATCAGTATTATGGGGGCGATTCCCAAGGAGGTCGGGCTGGGCTCATCAGCCGCTCTAGGAATTGCTACTGCCCTTGCAACTCAAGAGGCCTTTCAACTGGAACTTCAAGATATCCAACTGGTACAGCTGGCTTATCTTTCCGAAACTGCATTTATCGGAAAACGAGAGAAGATTACCGATCAACTTACTACGTTCTATTCCCGAGAGGGGAGTGCTGTATTCATAGATTTGCGGAGTCTTGATTTCCAGTTTATTCCTTTCAGCTTTAAAGATCTGATTTTCGTACTGACCGAAAGCGGGGTAAAGCAAACAGGCATACAGGAGGAGCTCGAGGAGCGATACGAAATTTGTAATGACAGCGTTGAGCTTCTACGTGAACGGGACCAGCAAAAATCGCTCCGAGACTTAACCCGTCAAGATCTCCGAGCGGGGATGGGGCTGCTTCCCGAATCCTCACGACGGCTGTGTATGCATGTGGTTCAGGAGAACGAAAGGGTTACTGAGGCCGTGCAGCTGTTGAAATCCGGTGATGGACCGGCCTTTGGCAAGCTTATGCACCGTTCCCATGAGAGCCTGCGTGACAACTTTGAAGTCTCATGTCCTGAAGTGGACTGGTTAGTAAAACGGGCCGTTGAAGTAGACGGCTGTTACGGATCTCGCTTGATCGGTCCCGGGTTTGGCGGCTGTACACTGACTCTGTGTCATAAGGATGCCCTGCCTGATTATCAGAAACGTTTAGATGAATACGAGCATATTTTCGGTTTTCATCCTGTATTTTATATTATTTCCCCCCAAAAAGGGGCTCATATCGTATATTCTGAATAATCCAGTTTTCAAAGCAGGGCAATCTGTCTTATAATTGGAACAATGCGAATATTAATTAGTAACGATGACGGGATAGAGAGTCAAGGATTGCTTACCCTTAAAGGGGAGCTGGAGAAAGAGCACGAAGTGTGGGTTACCGCCCCGGATCGCGAACGAAGTGGTATGAGCCACTCAATTACCCTAAGAGATCCGGTTCGCTTTCGGAAGGTTGCTGCCCGTATGTACGCATGTGATGGAACCCCAGCGGATACCGTCCTATATTCACTTTTAGGCGCATTACCTGTACAACCGGACATCATCATCTCTGGAATAAATCGAGGCCCGAATTTGGGTACTGATATAATTTACTCCGGTACCGCAGCAGCCGCTCGACAGGGGGCTTTAGTGGGAATTCCCAGTATCGCCGTATCGGTTGCTCCTATTAAGCCCCCCTATCCCTTTGAAAGGGCTGCACAATTTGTTCGCAACAATATTCAGCTGTTTCTGGAACTGTGGAGTTCCGATCACTTCATCAATATAAATTTCCCTCCACCCTCAAGTCAGGTAAGTGAAGTTGCAATAACTCATCCATCCCGACGAATTTATAGTGACAAAGCTGAATCTTTCCAAAGTCCAAACGGGGATAAGTACTATTTTCTCACTGGCGAATCAATTCATGCACGCGAGGAGGAGGGAAGCGATTGGAATGCGGTACAGGCCGGCAAGATATCAGTCTCTCCGGTGTACCTTCACCCAATGAATCACGAGGTGATTCATACATATCAGGTAGCTCAATTTGATATTGAGTAAGTCAAGATTGAATCAGAGTAAGGGTGTATAAGATGGGAAAAGCTTTTGAAACCGCCAAGCGGCTTTACAAGACCAAACGTTACCAAAAAGCCTTGGCGGTATTACTCTCGGTTGATGAAGATCCGGCCGAGAATCCGGAACTCTCTTATTATCTAGGGCTATGCTACAGTCAAACGGAACAGTACGACGAGGCGCTCCTTTATCTTGAACAGGTCGTTACCACTCATCCTGATTTCTTGCATTTGTATCAGTGCCGCCTCCTTTTAGCTGTTATCTATACTAATACTGAACGGTATTCCCTGGCGGAGTATGAGATAAAGCAATTGATTGATGGTGGGTATGCCTCGGTGCAGGTATATTCGGTATACTCATACCTTTTGTTTCAACAAAATCGGAGCGAAGAGAGCCTGAAGTATATTAACATGGCCATGGAACTGGATCCTGAAAATCCGAATGTGCTTAACAGCAGCGGCTATATTGAAGCGGTAGAGGGCTATAATCTTGACAAGGCGCTGGACTTCTGTAAACAGGCTGTCCGGAAGCAGCCAGAACAAGCTGCGTATCTTGATTCTTTAGGCTGGGTGTATTACAAACTGGGTAAATTTAATGAAGCACATCGCTATATAAAGCGGGCATATCAACTCTCTGATGATCACCCTATAATTAAGAGTCACCTGAAGGCAGTCGCGAAGGAGATTGGAGCTGTTGAGTAGAGGAGGGAGTATGCACAGAAGACAGGGACTATGGAAATACGCTCTGATTATGCTTGTTCTAGTCGTGATGGGTATACACACTGCTTTTGCCCAAGAAGAAGTTGATACCATCGATATGGACCAAGTCTACGCTGAAAGGGAGTTTCGTTATGGAATACGCGCATTTCACCGGGGAGAATACAATAAAGCACTGCTGTCGCTGGAGAAAAGTCTTTCCCTGAAACCCGATTTTTCTATAGCCCAATCCTGGTTGGCCCGTACTTATTACAGAAACGGCTTCACTTCGACTGCAATAGATATGTGGAGTCGTATGATGGAGGATGAGGAGCTAAGTGCTGCAATGGAACAAATGGTGCGCATCCTCACCTACCAACGTGAACAGCCCACAGAGCCGGAAGAGGGGCCGAAGTTTGTCGAGTTCGAACAGATAGAGGGAAGACAGGATGATGTGCAGGTCTTTAAACGGCCGACAGCTGTGCATCCGAACACTACCGGTGGGTTCTACACCGTGTCTTTTGCAACCAACGAGGTGCTGGAGTTCTCAGCCAATGGCGGACTGAAGCGTACTTTGAGGGGCGGTATTGAAGGATTGAACCACCCCTTTGATATTGCTGCAAACCCGGAAGAGGGCCTTTTTATAACTGAATTTGCAGGTGACAGAATTGTTCATTGCACTCCCAACGGACGGGTATTAAAGCGTTTTGGAGAAACCGGTACCGGCCCAGGACAGCTCTTGGGGCCGCAGTTTATCAGTGATGATAAGAACGGGTACCTGTATGTTACTGATCAGGGAAACCGCCGAGTTGCAAAATTCGACTATGCAGGAAATTTTATTCTCTCCTTTGGCAAAAAGACTACTGATTTCGAAGGGCTCCAGCAGCCAACCGGAATACTGGCACATGAAGATTTTGTGTACGTAGCCGACAAAAATCGAGCGGCAGTTGATGTTTTTGATGCAAGCGGGAATTATCTGGATACTCTCACGAGTTCATATCTGAAGAGTCCAGAAAGTCTCTCGCTCTACAGCAGGCAACAGTTGATAATAGCGGATGAGGAGCAGGTACTCCTGCTTGATCTTGAGAGTCGTTCCTTCACACCCCTTAGCAGGCTTAATGGGAGTCGTGTCAAAATTGTCTCGGCTAGTCGAGATGCCAACGATAATTTACTAATTGCCGATTTCAATCAGAACATAGTTTCTATGCAAGCTGATTTTAGCCGGATGTATTCGGGTCTGTTTGTGCGAATTAATCAAGTAAATGCTGAGGACTTTCCGAAGGTCTTCCTCGATGTCACTGTTCAGCGACGAACCGGAGAACCCTATGTGGGACTTGAGGGTACCAACTTTTATATCACCGAGGCTCGTTATCCGGTTGAAGAGCCCTTGTTAGAGTCTGCTATTGACCGGCTGGAGAGAGCAGATATTACTCTTATGGTGGAAGGATCACTCGAGATGCAGCAGAATACCGATGGAATTGGACAGGCTGCTGCCGATATTGCATCGTCGCTGCTGCAGAGAGGTGATATTAATGTGGTGCAAGCGGGGGCACAACCGGTACTGGAGCTTGAAGCTGCTCAGGATGGCGATGCCGTAAGGTCAGCGGCACGCTCCGGCAGCTTTAGTCAAGACTGGCAGTTTGACCAGGGGCTGCGTTTGTCGGCGGGGCCGCTGATTTCCGGCGGAGAAAGGCGTGCCATTGTGTTTTTATCCACCGGAGAGCTGCCGGAACACGCTTTTGAATCGTATGAACTAGTCCACTTGCTTGACTATCTGAGGAACAACAACATTACCTTCCACTGTGTTACTATGAATCCTGAAGGCAATATTGCCTCGGAGTTAGCTTATCTGGCGGAAAAGAGTGGAGGATCAAGTACCTACCTGTATAATCCCAAAGGTGTAGCACCAACGGTGGAAAAAATACTAGAGCACAGCAGCGGGCGGTATATTCTTTCATACCGATCTACCCGCAACAGTGACTTTGGACGGGCTTATCTTCCAGTTGAGGCGCAAGTCTCCATTTTTGGCAGAAGCGGACGCGGAGAACTGGGATATTTTGCTCCCCCGGAATAAGTGCTCACAAAAAAACAATACTTTTTAGATGACCCTAGGCCAATTTGGGGTCCAGGACATTATACTTGTTGACGCTTGAAATTTGAATGAGTACTCTTTAAATATACATCAAATTGAACTACGTAACTTAAGGGAGCAAGAATGGCTGAGGAGACGCGCAAAGGGCTCGGCACGGGAATAAAAGAGAAACAGGAACATAAAACCAGAGAGCCGGATTTATTTAAGGTAGTACTTCTTAACGATGACTATACTAGTATGGATTTTGTTGTATGGGTTATACAAAAGGTTTTTCATAAGCCCGCAGCCGAGGCAACTAAGGTTATGATGGATGTTCATAAGAAGGGGCGCGGGGTAGTAGGGCGTTTTCCCTATGATATTGCCCGCACCAAAACGGTTCAAGTGAAGCAACTGGCCAAGGAAAATGAATATCCCTTGGAATGTGTACTTGAGAAGGAGTAATAGGCCGAATGAAAATATCGGAGGATGTACAAGGTGTAATTAACGCCGCATACCTTGAAGCAAAAGAACGGCGAAACGAATATCTTACCCCAGAGCACATCCTGTATGCTGCCCTGTTTTTTGAAACTGTCCAAGAGTTGATAGACGGCTGTGGAGCAGACAGCGGTACTATCAAAAGGGATGTAGAGGATTATCTTGGCACCTACATCCCAAAGGTAGAGAACGCTGAACCAATCCAGACTATTGGCGTGCAAGAGGTCATTGAGCAGGCAATTTTTCATACTGAACACTCTTCCAAGGACGTGGTCGATCTAGGGGACCTCCTGGTATCACTTTTTGATCAGGAGGAAAGTTTTGGTTCTTATTTTCTGCAGAATGCGGGGGTGAGCCGCTATAAGTTGCTGCGTATGATAAGTCATGGAGGAATATTTGCTGAGTCTGAGGTTGATACGGAGGATGAGCTGTATTCCGAGGACATCGATGATGAGTTCGATGAAAGTGAAATGGAAGATGGTTTTGAGACGGAGGATTTATCCGATACACACGAATCGGATGGACCCACAAAAAAACGCCGTCGTAAGACTGCATTGCAGCGCTTTACCAGGGAACTCACTCAGGCTTCTGAGCAAGGGGAACTGGAAACTTTGATAGGACGAGACGCTGTGGTCGAACGGACAATCCAGGTCTTATGCCGACGCTTAAAAAATAACCCTGTGCTGGTTGGTGAGGCGGGGGTCGGCAAAACAGCGATTGCCGAGGGTTTAGCAGCTCGGATTGCAGAAGATCGTGTGCCGAAGACTTTGAAGGGATATAAGCTCTATTCCCTCGATTTGGGGGGGATGCTGGCAGGTACAAAATATCGCGGTGATTTTGAAGAGCGAATGAAACAGGTCTTAAAAGAACTTGAAAAAGAACAGAAGGTCATACTCTTTATCGACGAGATACATTCGATAGTGGGAGCCGGAGCAGTGAGTGGAGGGGCGATGGACGCCTCCAACCTGCTTAAACCGGCCATTTCATCAGGGAACATCCGCTGCATCGGTGCAACTACTTATGATGAGTTCAAGAAGTTCTTTGATAAAGACCGCGCCCTCTCGCGCCGATTTCAAAAGATCGAAGTACAGGAAACCAGCCGTGATGAAACTTTAGAAATTCTGAAGGGAATACGTGGACGTTACGAAGAGTACCACGGGGTGAAATATGAGGACAGTGCCCTAGAGGCAATTGTAGATTTATCCGATCAATATATAAATGACCGCTACCTACCGGATAAAGCAATTGATGTACTCGATGAAGCTGGTGCGTATACTCAGATGCTTACCTTTCAGCGGCAGCTTGGTATCCCCCTGGAGCCTGTGCAGCTTGATACAAGTGATCAGCTCCCTCCAAGTGAACAATCCCAAGCAGAGCAAGCTGAAGCTGACTCAGCAGAGCCGGCAGAGCAGCCTGAAGCAGTCGAGGGAGCCGACGAGAAAGGACTTTCTGAGGGTCAGGAAACAGCTCCGGCTATAGTCATCGATGAGCATCTGATTGAACGGGTTGTGTCCAAAATTGCCCGAATTCCCGAGAAACGGGTTTCTACCCATGAGACTGAGCAGCTTCAGTATTTAGGGGAAAACTTGAAAAAACAGGTGTATGGGCAAGACCTGGCCGTGGATACTGTGACCAAGGCGGTAAAGCGTTCACGGGCCGGGTTTGGAAAGGTCGACCGGCCTGTAGCTAATTTATTATTTGTCGGTCCTACTGGAGTCGGAAAAACGGAACTTGCCCGGCAATTAGCCGAAACTCTGGGTGTAGAGCTTTTACGTTTTGACATGAGTGAATATCAGGAAAAGCACACTGTTAGCCGCCTTGTAGGTTCGCCTCCCGGCTATGTTGGCTACGAAGAGGGGGGGCTGCTCACGGATGCCATTCGTAAACAGCCCCATGCGGTGTTGCTGCTAGATGAAGTTGAGAAAGCTCATCAGGATATTTTTAATATACTACTGCAGATAATGGATTATGCAACTCTCACTGATAACAGTGGCCGCCACGCCGACTTTCGCAATATTGTGTTGATCATGACCAGTAATGCCGGAGCCCGGGATTTAGATAAGCCGATGATAGGTTTTGGAGAGATGCGGGTTTCCGAGGGTGCGATACGCGATGCCGTAGACCGCCTCTTCAGTCCGGAGTTTCGTAACCGCTTGGATAAGGTGGTTACCTTTAATCGACTCCCAAATGAAGTTGTGCTGCAGATTGTAGATAAGGAGCTGCGTGAGTTTAAAGGGCAGCTGGAAGAGAAGCGGGTCCAGCTGGAGGTGACTGATACCGCTCGGCAGTGGTTTGCCGATAACGGATATTCAACAGAATTCGGCGCACGAAATATCTCGCGGCTTATCCAGGAGAAAATAAAAGATTTCTTTGTGGATGAGGTTCTGTTTGGTAGTTTGCAGAACGGAGGCAAGGCAGTAGTTGATGTTCGCGAAGGGGAGATACACATCGATGCTGAATCTGCGTGATGTACCCCGGCTGAATGAGGACCAGCACCTCAAATTTTCGTTAGAGGAGGTTTCACCCCTTGGAATCGTTGCTGTACATGGGAATCTCTCCCCGGGGATTCTGTTATCTGCATATAGGCAGGGCATTTTTCCTTGGTATGACGACGAGAGTCCTATCTTGTGGTGGAGTCCCAACCCGCGCTTTATCCTTATTCCGCAGGAGTTGCATATTCCGAAATCCCTTCGAAAGGAACTGCGGAAAAACTCCTTCACAATAACGGTGGATCAGGCTTTTCCGGATGTTATACGCGAATGCGCACAGGTGCCTCGAAAGGAACAGGAGGGTACGTGGATTGTGAGTGAAATGCAGCAGGCGTACAATCATCTCCACAATTTAGGCTATGCCCATTCAGTTGAGGTATGGCAAGAAGGGGAGCTGGTAGGTGGTTTATACGGGCTTTCCCTGGGCTACGCTTTTTTCGGTGAGTCTATGTTCTCCCATACCAGCAATGCCTCTAAGACTGCCTTTGTTCTTTTGACTCAGGCCTTGGAAGAGAAAGGTTTTGGCTTAATCGACTGCCAAGTGTACACCGAGCACCTTACCCAGTTTGGAGCTTATGAAATAGACCGAAGTGATTTTTTAGAAATGCTGCCGAAAGTATTGAACGCTCCAACCAAGAGGGGCTCTTGGAGCAGTTGGCTTGATCTTGAACACATAGAAACCTGTATGAACGATGCAGCCCCTGGGACTATACCATCCGAGCCAGTGCAAAGGTAAGCGGTATGGTAATGATACTGAGAATAGTGGTTATGACAACTATGTTTTGTGCATGTGCAGTTTCTGCTCCATAGCGGGAGGGCAGAACATAGGAGAATACCGCTGCTGGAAGTGCAGAGGCCACAATCACCACTGTTTTTGTCAGTCCTTGTAAATCAAAAATCACTACACTCGCGAGACCTATCAACAGACCGACCCCCATTCTGAGAATAATGCCCCCTATTATATGACGGTCAACATAGGGCTTTTTAGAGCTGAGAGAGCAGCCTACTACGAATGCAGCCAGGGGAGGAGCCGCATCACCTGCAAAACTGCAGGTGTCGATCAGTACAGTTGGAAGACCAATAGTAAGCAGGTTGGCACTGAAGCCCAGTAGTACTGCCCACAGAATGGGAGAGAACAGGGAAAGCTTGAGTCCCTTCAAGGTAAAACCGCCTCCCACAATGAAAAAACCTAAAGTAAAAATGAACAAAGTCTGGATTTGATCGAATACAATAATAATATTCATGGCAGACTCACCGCTCCAGAGTTTCATCAGCGGTATTCCCAGAAAGCCGGAGTTCATAAAGATAACCGGCATGGCAAAGCCGCGTATGTCAATTCCCGCAATCCGGCTGTATAAGAGAGCACTCCCGTAAAGGGCAAATACCATAAAGATGACAGTACCTAATAGATCTGCCATTTCTGAAGGGGTGATATCCGAGCGATAGAGGCTGCCGAAAACCAGTAGGGGCACAAAAAAGTCGACCAAGATTCGGGTAAGAGTATCCTCATGAATTGAGAAAGCTGCTCCCATGATCCAGCCACCCGCCATCAGGATGAAAAGGGGCAGCAGTACTACAAAGGTATCTATAAAATAAGTAATCATTCTATTTGGCCGGCTTAGGTGTAAAAAATACTGCCGCCGACGAACTCCCGTAAGATTGAATGATGCGGTACAAGTGTCGGTGGAATCGGGCTGAAATTTTCCAAGAACGACAACAGTCGTCGTGCCTCGTTATATACTTCATGATGGGGTTTTACAGTCTTAAGCAGTGGTTCTACAAAAGGCTTCAATACTGATAGTTCGTAATCCAGAGCAGAGTTAAAGGCCGAGTCGGCCTCGTTCTGATAGGGAAAGATATTCTTATTCTCTCCACGTCTAACGGAATCCCACATATTCAGGGTTCCGAGAGCCGGGTTTCCACGAAACTGATGATCTCTGACGATACGTCGGATGAGGCGGTTATCGGTAGTTGAAATTCGGTTGTGGTCATCCAGATTGAGCTGGGTAAGGGCGGAGATATACACTCTGTATTTTCGCTCTTCAGGAATATGTGGAGTCAGATCGGGATTAAGTCCGTGGATCCCCTCCATCAACAGAATACTCCGGTTGCTAAACTGCAGCTTGGTTCCCTCCTCTTTCGGTCTCTGCAACTTAAAATCAAAAATGGGAATTTCTACCTCCCGGCCGTCAAATAGCGCCAGCAGGTGGTCGTTCAACAGTTTTACATTTAGGGCATGTAGATCTTCAAAATTCGGTTTACCCTGTTCATCAAGCGGGGTTTGAGCTTTCGGAAGAAAATAATCGTCCAAGCCGATGATTACAGGATTGAATCCTAAAACCCTCAGCTGTATTGCCAGGCGCCTGGTAAAGGTTGTTTTACCGGAGGATGAAGGACCGGCAATGAGCACAACCCTTACTGTGTCTCTGTGTTCATAAACTTGATCGGCTATTAGGGAAATCTTTTTTTCATGCAGTCCTTCAGCCACTTGAATAAAATGAGCAATCTCTCTGTTTTCAATAAGCTCATTTAGACGGCCGGTGCAGTTCACATCCAGAATCTTCCCCCACGCCTTGTACTCCTTAAATATTGAGAAGAGTACCGGGTTATCTTGAAAATCTACAATTTTGTCCGGGTTCTTTGACTGCGGGAATCGAAGCAAAAAGCCGGGAGCATAATTACGGAGTTGAAAAATAAATAGGAGATCAGTACTAGCTACTAAGGGCTCATAGGAGAGGTCGATGTAACCGTCGCAGTTGTATACCGGGATTTTGGGTTCGTTTTTGAACTTTAGCAGCTTCTCTGTTGCATCTAACCCTGATTTACTCACATATTTGACGGTCTGTTCGTATGAGAGCACTTGTCGTTCTATCGGAAGGGCTTGCTGGACAAGGGAATGCATCTTCTGCTCCAGCAGCTGGATATCCTCATCTGAGACAGAAGACATACCTTCATAATAGTAGTAAAAACCATCACCCAGGCTGTGGCCGATAATAAGGTGTCGGTGGGGAAACAGTTTCTGGGATGCCATCGCCAAAAGAAAGCTGAGGGACCGGCGGTAGATTCGATTGCCGTAATGGCTGTACAGGCGAACCGGTTTGACCTCAGTATTAATCTCCACCTTGTAGGAGAGAGAAGTAAGGGTATTATTCACTAAAGCGGCAACAATCGGGTTTGCATCACGACTGCTCATTCCCTTCTCAAAAATGGTACTTACTCGGGTACCATAGGGGTACTCGCGGCGTTCACCTGATTCCAGGCTTACCTCAATCGTGTACATTGCGTCCTCCCCTAGTTTGATTTGTTGCCTCTACTGCGGCCTGTATTGCTTTGATCCACGGACCGGGTCCTACATAGTGGGGTTTTGGCTCGATTATTTTTTCTAACTCTTTCAGATTATTAAGAGGCTGTGGCTGCAGAAGTTCTGCTTTTCTTCGGCGAATGCTTTTGCTGTCAATGCTCATACTGTTTCTCCTCAAAGTTAGAATCTCTTAAAATAATTCGAGCTGCCGTGCTGCACTGTGCCCTCGGGCAGGAACACTGTGTTGTTCTGCTTCTGTAATAATGACTGATGGAGCCCTTTCGGTTTCATTTTGAATCTGCGGGGCACCCTGAGCTTGTGAGGTGGCGAGAGAAGCCGAGGGGCTTGAGTTAATTTGGACTAACTGATTCAGCCAGGAATAGGCATCCTGTGGGGGAGCAGGTGTGTGAAATAGCCTATCCAGCGGAGGTTCAAGCGCTTGCAGGTGAATTTGAACCTCATCATATAATTTTTTTACCAGCGATGTTAGTCCTCTCGAATATTCCCGATTTTCGTACAACTGTAGGTAGGTGCCCTCTCTTTGAAACTCTTGAATGATATCGGCAATAAGAGATAGAAACGCTGTTAACTCTGTCTGAGTAACAAGTCCTGACGCTAAGTTTCCAATAGAATAGCGCAGCCAAAACAATAGGCTTATATCCGGTTCAACGGACTGAAGGGCGATTGCGGTAAGACGTAGGCCCTCGATCTCTCCAAACAATATCTTAAAGCGGCTGAGAATAAAGCTCAGGTCATACTCCTGTTCAGCCGCCGTCTGCATACTCCACAAGGCTAGTCGCCGGGCGGCCTGTGGGTAAGAAGAGAGTAGATCCTGTACCAGAAGCATTGCCGTTTCATTGAACGCCTCTTCCAGTTGTTCTTCGAGGTACTCTGTGAGTTGTTCAACCGCGCTTTGCAGAAAGGTCCGATCCTCGCGTACCGCCTCTATCAGAGCATGGGCACAGGTGGCGGGGGGAGTAGCAGTGTCCACCCGACTCAAGTGAAGAAGAATCGGCTTGAGCACCGCCGGCGGGCTTCCTGCGGTTATCTGCTCGAGGAGCTGCAGCATATTATCCCGGTCGGATTGGTAGAAAGAGAGTATCGACAAGACGGCGTTCTTCCACGGGTGAAAAGGGGATTCTTCGGTAATCTCCTGCAGCCGGTTGAGCACCTCCGGATTATACATACCGTTAGTCACCGATTCCAGAGCATCCGATACGATAATAGACTCCTCCATGATTCCCTCCGGGAGCTTGAACTTTGTATCGTCACGATAGAGGTAGGGGCTTGCAATTAGATTTTTAAGCTCATCGACTGCAGCCGCATAGTTGGTCGTTCCAACTGCTTCTGTGTGCAGTGAAAGGAGCAACTGTTCAATCTTACGATTCACTGTTGTAGTTTTCATATTGTACATCGCTTTCATTTCAGTAGTAATGAGGTTATTGCTGAATGTATTCTTTCAACTCTTTTACTTCGTTTTTAGTAAGTGGACGCTCGATGACAACTTCATCGTTGTCTTTCGGCTGAACGATTGGTCGATCGCGGAAGGGGGTATTATTCTCATTTATAAGCAGTCGAACCAGAGGGTGCTTGGGTTCCTTTGGATCGGTCTTGACAATAACCCCTGTAGCCCCATTGGACATGCGAACATAGGTTCCAATTGGATATACCGACAGCGTGTAAACCAAAGCGCGAAGAATACGCTCATCATACCGTTTGCCCATCTCTTTCGCAAGGTCCATGATGCTAGTATGTCCGTCACGTCCGTCACGAAAGGGACGCTTAGAGGTGGCCGCGGAATAAGCAGATGCTACTCCTACTATTTTTCCGTATAGGGAAATATCATCGCCCTTCAGTTTACGTGGGTATCCGGATCCGTCAACATACTCATGATGCTCAAGAACGGCTACGCACACAGCCGGTGGAAAACCGGCCTCTTTAAGGATTTTGTAGCTGATGACAGGATGAGCAATAATGGTCTTCCGCTCTTGTTCGCTGAGGTGGCGGTTGTGCTGGTATACTTCCGGAGGAATACGGAGCATTCCGATTTCATGCATCAAGGCTGCGGTGCCAAGGTCAATTTGTTTGTGCGGCGGCAGCCGTAGAAAATCGGCCACTGCCAGGGCAAATACTGCAGTCTTGACCGCATGGGGCACCACGTAGTTGACGTTTTCTTGTTCGGGAATATATACACTTAGCAAAAATCTCTTATTCTGTTTAAGCTCCTCCATGATCTCTTTGGCAATCTCAATGACACTATCATGGTAAATGAGCCCTTTCTCAAGGAAGTGATTAAAAAGTTCATTGATCTTTTTAACCATGTTGTTAAAAAAATCAGTTGCTTGTTTCTCTGCCTCATGGTCTTTTATATCCTGGTCGAGTAAAGATTCTCCCTCGTTGCCTCCACCGGAGGTCGGAGGGGCTCCTGATGGAAGTCCGTCGGTGAGTACCTGCTCGTAATGCCACTTTTCAAGCCGTTTAATAAGCTCTTCGGTGATTGGAGTTTCCGGAGAGAGCAAAATATATTTTGAATCGAGATAGACCGGAGCATCAATGTAGGTGTTAACCTGTAGTTGGCTTACCGAAACCTTTTTCATATAAGTGACCGTTGACCCCTTAAATTGTATAAAGTACACTCTCTCCTATATATTATAGGAGAAAAAAGCGTGAAATTTAAGTTAATTTTTTTACTTTTCAACCTTCTCATCCTTTTATCCTTTGCGGTTGTCATTTTTATGCCCTTTATGATGCTGGGAGCCGAATATTCGCGCAACTTCTGGGCGTCATCCTGGTACCTACCGCTCATCTTCCTAGTGATAATAATAGCAATAGACAGCTATTTTTTCATGAACTGGCGTCTATTTACTCTGCTTGAAGCTGAAAACTGGCCCGATCTATTACGTTTCCTGGAAAATGAGGTAATACAAAAAGGCCATACCCGTACATCCAATGTCCGCGCCCTCATTCACTCATACTTTGTAACGGGCAATATCAGTAAAATTGAGCCTCTGGAGCAGACCCTGCGTGAAAAACGCCCGAACCTGGTTAAGAAGTTTGCCCTTGAACTGGGAATGCCAAAGGTACTTCATAAAAACCATAACGATATGGTTAAATTCTTCTATGAGTTTAAAGCAGAAAAGGTTCCTCATCAACAGTGGATACGGTTTCTGTACGCCTTCGGCACATTAATGCAGCATGAACACTCCGAAGGGCGTGAGGAGCTCTTAGCCCTATCTCAAGCCGTCCGTGATCCGGTTCTGAAGGTACTGGTTTTATACACCCTAGATCCGTTTAAAACTCTCGATGACGAAGTACTCGGCAGGGTAGAGCAACAGAAAGAGGAGCTGAACCGACGCTACAATGAAAGTCAGTTGCAGAAGGCTATAGACAAGCGCAAGGATAACATTGCCATCGTTGTTATGACTCCCCTCATTCAGGATGCGGTGAAGTGGTTGTTTTCTCAGCCCTCTTCAGGGACGAACACTACCCAGGAATCTACCTCTGCATCCGCCAATGATACTCCCTATAATGCTGAAACGGAAGGCCCGGAGGAAGAAAAACCGACCGGGGAGTGAGCACTTTTTTTACAACAGCCCTGTTCCCTCACGATTCTCTGACCCTATTCCTTGACCCTGTTTTTCTGCAAGCGTATAATTGCGTGAACTGTGAAGAGTAACTACTATCTTACTGCAACAAGAGGTTTAATATATGAGTGTACGTGTACGGTATGCACCGTCTCCTACCGGACTGCAGCACATCGGCGGTGTGCGCACAGCTCTTTTCAACTACTTTTTTGCCCGTTCCCAGGGAGGCTCCTTTATTCTGCGTGTAGAGGATACCGATCGGGAGCGCTATAACGATCAAGCCCTGCAGGATCTGTATGATACCTTCGAGTGGCTCGGGATCGAATGGGATGAAGGTCCCAACAAAGACGGCGGCTACGGTCCGTATGTCCAGTCTGAGCGCTTTGATTTGTATACCCGCTATGCAGAGCAGTTAGTTGAGAGTGGTAATGCTTATTACTGTTTCTGCAGCTCCGAGCGCTTGGATGCCCTGCGGGAACAACAGAAACAGGAAAAGAAGGGTCAGGGCTATGACCGCCGCTGTCGTAACCTTACCGAAGATCAGCGGAAAGAGTACCTCCGCCAGGGACATAAGCCGGTTGTACGTTTTAAGGTTCCCCTGGAAGGAACTACTGTCTTCGAGGACATTCTGCTGGGGGAGATGAAAAAAAAGAATACAGATATTCCCGCCGATCCGGTTTTGCTTAAATCAGATGGTTTTCCCACCTACCATCTGGCAAACGTAGTCGACGACCACCTGATGGCCATCACCCATATTATGCGGGCCCAAGAGTGGATACCCTCCGGCCCCCTGCATATTCTTCTGTACGAGGCCTTCGGCTGGGAGCCTCCGCAGTACTGCCACCTTCCAATGGTAATGGGCAAAGACGGCCAGAAGCTGTCCAAGCGCCATGGGGCAACCTCGGTAATCGAGTTTCGCCGCCAGGGCTACCTGCCGGAAGCAGTTATCAACTACATTTCTCTTCTTGGCTGGTCTTACGATGATAAACGCGAGTTTTTCACAAAAGACGAGCTCGAGGAGCTGTTTGTGCTGGAAAAACTGAACAAAGCTCCGGCGGTCTTCGATTATAAGAAGCTGGAGTGGTTTAACGGTCAGTATATCCGTGAGAAAAAGGACGAAGAGCTGATTGAGCTGCTGCTTCCCTATCTGCAGAAAGAAAATGTTGTCGGTACACCGCCCACGGATGATCAAATGGAGAAGCTGCGGGAAATGATGCCCTTGATGAAAGAGCGTCTCCACTTTTTGCCCGACATTGTGCCGCTCTCCCGGTTCTTGTTTCAAGAAATCGAGGGCTATGACGCAGAAGAATTGATTCCGAAAAAACTCGATGCGGCGAAAACCATCGAAATACTGCAAGCCGACCGAGAGCTTATGGCGGGGTTTGAGTCGCTTGGAGAAGAGCGTACAGAGGAGCTGCTGCGGCAGAAAGCAGAGGAACTTGAAGTAAAATTAGGAGCGATGCTGATGCCGGTGCGCGTGGCGATTACCGGCAGCCGTACATCACCGCCCTTATTTGGATCGATACGTCTGTTAGGTATAGATAAAACATTAGAGCGGATCGACCGTGCAATAACCCTTTTACAAAGCGAGGTTTCATAATGGCAGAGGCAACAACGGAAGTAACAATGGACAAACTGGTTTCGCTATGCAAGCGACGGGGCTTTGTCTACCAATCAAGCGAAATCTACGGAGGTTTAACCGGTGCCTGGGATTACGGTCCCCTCGGAGTAGAACTGAAGAATAACGTTGAACATTTCTGGTGGAAGGAGATGACCCAGCTCCATGACAGTATTGTAGGTTTGGACGCCGCTATCATGATGCATCCGCGCACCTGGGAAGCATCGGGACATGTGGATAACTTTTCTGACCCCCTGGTCGACTGTAAAAATTGTAAAAGCCGGTTTCGGGCCGATCAGATAGATCTGGAAGCAGCCTGCCCGGTCTGTGGGGTGAAGGGTGAGTTTACCGAACCCCGTGATTTCAATCTGATGTTCTCTACTTATATGGGAGCGGTAAAAAGCGAAGATAACATCGTGTATCTGCGGCCGGAGACTGCCCAGGGTATTTTTGTAAACTTCAAAAATGTAGTGCAGACCAGTCGGGTGAGGATACCCTTTGGGATTGCCCAGGTCGGAAAGGCTTTTCGAAACGAGATAACTACCAAGAACTTTATTTTCCGCACCCTCGAGTTCGAGCAGATGGAAATGCAGTTTTTTGTAAAACCCGGGGACGATCAGGAATGGTTTGAATACTGGAAAAACGAGCGGATTAACTATTACAACAAGCTCGGAATCCGCAAGGACAAACTGCGCTTCCACCAGCACGGACCGGATGAACTGGCTCATTATGCAAAGGACGCCTTTGACATCGAATTCTACTTCCCCATGGGCTGGCAGGAGCTGGAGGGAATTCACTCGCGGACCGACTTTGACCTTAGCCGGCATGCCGAATTTTCCCGGAAGGATATGACCTACCTCGACGACCAGACCCGTGAGCGCTATGTTCCGTATGTAATCGAGACCTCCGCCGGTTTGACCCGTTCGGTCCTGATGGTTCTCTCCGATGCATACGAAGAGCAGCAATTGGAAGATGGAGAAACCCGTACTGTCATGCATTTTCATCCACTTGTAGCCCCGGTAACAGTAGCGGTGCTGCCCTTGGTAAAAAAAGACGGTATTGCCGAACTGGCCAAGAGTATCGAAAAAGAGCTGCGCGAGGATTATGCTACCTTTTACGATCAAAGCGGGGCGATCGGTCGTCGATACCGCCGGCAGGATGAGATCGGAACACCCTTTTGTATCACCATAGATTACGATACAAAAGAAGATAACACCGTTACAATCCGCTACCGGGATTCGATGAAGCAGGAGCGTGTTTCAGTCTCGGAACTTGCACAAAAAATACGAACAGAGATAAAGAATTACAGGAGAGACTGAGAATGACATCAGGACTTGAAGAATTAAAACAGCGCGGCTTTTTACAGCAGTGTACCGATATAGAGCGACTTGAAGAGATTATGGGGCAGGAGAGTGTGAGCTTTTACGTCGGGGTTGATCCGACTGCCCGCAGCCTGCATATCGGGCATATGGTGCCCTTTTATGCCATGGCCCACCTTCAGCAGCACGGCCATCGGCCGATTGTAGTGGTGGGGGGGGGAACAGGCTTGATCGGTGACCCCTCAGGAAAAACCGAGATGCGTAAAATTATCACCCTGGAAGAAATCCGCGAGAATGAAAAAGCGATCAAGAGCGGTGCCTCCAAGCTGATTGATTTTACCGAAGGTCGAGCGGTTATGGTTAATAACTACGACTGGCTGGGCGGTCTGAACTACATTGAGTTTTTGCGGGACGTCGGCCGACACTTCTCGGTAAACCGGATGCTGACTTTTGAGGCCTACAAGCAGCGCCTGGAGCGGGGGCTCTCCTTTATCGAGTTCAACTACATGCTGCTGCAGTCCTATGACTTTCTCATGCTGAATCGTGAGCACAACTGTAAACTGCAGGTAGGCGGTGATGATCAGTGGGGAAACATAGTAAGCGGCGTTGAACTAATACGACGGATGGATGGAAACGAGGCTCACGGTTTGACATTTCCTCTTATCACCCGGGCGGACGGCAAAAAAATGGGCAAGTCCGAGCGCGGAGCAATTTTCCTTAATCCGGAATTATGCTCACCCTACGAGTTTTTTCAATATTGGCGTAACGTGAATGATGCCGATGTAGAGCGCTTTTTGAAGATGTTTACCTTCCTGTCGATGGATGAAATTGCCGAGCTGGCAAAACTGGAGGGACAGGATATCAATAAAGCGAAGGAAAGGCTCGCCTGGGAGCAGACTAAGATTATACATGGCGAGGAAGAGGCCAATAAATCTCTGGAGGCTTCAAAGGCCGCTTTTTCATCCGGAGGCGTGGCCGACCGTGACGGGATACCCTCCTTGGAAGTAGAAGCAGCTGAACTTGAAGCCGGTATCAATGTGATGGATCTGTTCTCCCGCACCAGCCTCTGTGCTTCAAAAAGTGAAGCCCGCCGACTGGTAAAGCAGGGAGGGGCGATAGTCAATGACCGCAAAATTGAGGATATTGAGGAGAGTGTTACCGCCGATGAACTGGTGGACAACGAGCTTTTGCTGCGGGCAGGGAAAAAGCGGTATTTTCGAGTAATAATAAAGTAAGGGAGTGTCTATGAGACGAAGCTACGCAATCATTTTAACTGCAGCACTGCTGCTAGGCAGTGCAGGAATGAATCTCGCTGCACGGGGGATGCAGGAGGTAAAAGAGTCGGAAGAAATCACCATCGAAGCCGCTGCACTGAAGGGCCCCTCGGGCTTCGGAATGATAAAGATGTTTGAAGATGTCCCGGAATTGGGGCCGGGGGTGGACACTAATTTTACTGTACTTCCCTCTCCGAACATGATGGTCTCTAGAGTTGCCGGAGGCGAGCTCGATTTTGCAGTCTTCCCGGCTAACATGGCGGCTAAGATGTACACCGACGGACCCGGCTACAAACTGGGTGCTGTGGTAGGAATGGGGGTTCTCCATCTGCTGAGCCGCGATCCGGAAATTAGTGAATGGAGCGACCTGCAGGATAAAACCGTCCACTCGATTGGGAAAGGGGCCACCCCGGATTACCTGTTTCAATACTTGCTCTCCCAGCAGGGACTGGATCCGGCTGAGGATGTACAGGTTGATTTTTCCGTCAGCAGCGGGCCGCAACTGGCCCAGCTTCTCATTTCCGGCAAAATCGACACCGCAATTTTACCCGAACCCTTTGTGACCATGGTGAGTACCAAGGCCGGGGACGTGGAAAGGGTTCTCGATTTTCAGTCTACTTGGAAGAACATTCAGGGAGGAGAAACCACTTATCCGATTACGGTAGTAGTGGTAAAACCTCAGCTAGCGGATGAACGTCCTGAACTGGTTGAGCGCTTTCTGGAGGCCTATTCCGAATCAATTGAATGGGTAAATAGTAATCCCGCGGAAGCCGCCGAATTGATCGGAAAATATGAGGTTATGCCCGCCGCATTGGCTGAACCGGCTATTCCCCACTGCAACTTAAAGTTTATACCTTCTGCCGCAGCACAGCCGATAATGGAAGAGTTTTTACAGGTCCTACTGGATTTTAATCCCGCCTCCGTAGGAGGACAACTGCCGGATGATGGGTTCTACCTCACCCAATAAGGGCTCACGAAAAAAGCGCTCACAAAATATGCGCAGCGCAGAACATGCCAGAACTGTTCTGCGCTTTCGTAACATGTGCATCTCAGGGGCAGCGGTCATAGTCCTGCTGGGAACCTGGTGGGCGGCTGCGGTACTGATGGATGCCGCCATAATCCTTCCTCCCCCGCCGACAGTAATTCGCGAGCTGCTGGCCCTGCTGCAAAGTAATGATTTTTGGATGTCCGTGTGGGTCACCCTTCTGCGCGGCTTAACAGGTTTTTTTATTTCGTTGTTGGTGGGTGTTATTGTCGGCATTGCCGCCGGCATAAGCCTTCCCCTGCATGCTCTTTTCAAGCCCCTCATTGCTGTTATTAGAACCACCCCGATTATGTCGGTAATTCTAATCGCCCTGTTGTGGTTTAAGACCGGTACTGTGCCGATTTTCTCCTCCTTTCTCATAGCCTTTCCGGTTATCACTCAAAATATAATTGTTGGTATCCGACAGACCGACGAAAAACTGCTGCAGATGGGACGAGCCTATGGCTTAGATTCTACTCGCCGACTGCTGCACATCTCGATTCCTTCAGTAGTACCGTATGTAATATCAGGAGCCCAAACCGCTTTGGGCCTCACCTGGAAGGTGGTGGTGGCAGCAGAAGTATTGAGCCTTCCGAATTGGGGAGTGGGGAGTGAGATGCAGTTATCCCAGATGAGCCTTGAGACTGCCCAGGTATTTGCCTGGACGGCAGTTGCGATACTGTTGAGCGCCGGCAGCCAATGGCTTCTCAGCCTTGGACTCCACAGCATGTCATGGAGCCGTTTGTATGCCGATTCAATGTAATCAGTTAAGCCTCACATTTAAAGATTTAACGGTCTTTGATAATTTCTCTTTTGAAATACCCGACCGCCATGTGACAGCAGTCCTGGGACCTTCCGGCTGTGGAAAAACAACCCTGCTCAATCTTATCTCAGGCCTGTTGAGTCCGGCTCTTGGCAGTGTGAGCGGAATTAGTGATGAACGTATCAGCTATCTCTTTCAGGAGCCGCGCCTTTTGCCTTGGAAGAGTGTAAGAAAGAACATCGAGCTGGTACTATCGCCGTTTATGCAAGCCAAGGACGCCTCTGTGCGCTGCAGTAAGTTTTTGGAGATGGTAGGCCTCAGTCGATTCACCGATTATTATCCCCACGAATTGTCCGGAGGAATGCGGCAAAGGGCAGCCGTTGCCAGAGCTTTTGCCTATCCAGCCGCTGTAATGCTGATGGATGAACCCTTCCAGGCCCTGGATCTGCACCTTAAGCTCTCCCTGATCGAATTATTTGAGAAGCTGTGGAACTACGATCGGCGTACCGCCGTATTTGTTACTCATGATATTCAGGAAGCCCTCCTGCTGGGCGACACGATTGTAGTCTTGTACGGTCCCCCCGCCGAGATTCAAGCCGCCATACCAAACCCCGTGCCCCGTGAGCAGCGTTCTTTGAAGGAGCACGCCATATTAGAGCTGGAGCAGCAGCTCTATACCCTGCTTGCCTGATTCCTTGTCTATCTCTACACTTAAAATAGAGGCTAAATAGAGGCTAAATAGAGGCTATAGTAGATTTGTTTATGCCCAAAATAGGAGGTAAGTATGCGAATGCTGGTAGTTTCTGATATTCACGGGAATGAAGATGCCCTTGAGAAATGTCGCGATGAGGCCGCACATGCGGACCTTCTGATCTGCATAGGAGATCTCACCCACTTTGGCGGGGTAGCTGATGCGCGCAGAGTTTTGGACAAACTAGGAGAGCTTCATCCGAAAGTGCGGTCAGTAGCAGGGAATTGTGATAATCGAGAAATCGAATCCTATTTGCGGGACGAGGGGGTGCTCTTAGGTGCGGAACCCGAAGAAATTCAGGGAGCTTTGTGGGCGGGTCTCAGTGGTGCTATGCCGGGACCGATAGATACCCCCTATGAGATATTGGAACAACAAATTGCAGCTTTTCTGGAACAACTGCCCGCTGATGCAGCTCAGCCGCTCATTTTAGTCAGCCATCAGCCTCCTCATAATACTGTAGCCGATCGGGCGATGAAAATAAAACATGTCGGTAGTCATCGCCTATCTGAGTGGATGGCGGCCCGACAACCGCTGTTGGTGCTTTCAGGACATATACATGAGTCCTTCGGACACAAAGTGTATGGCCCCAGCCATGTTATCAATCCAGGTGCTTTTAAAGATGGCCGCTACGCGGTGGTAGATGTTGATCCGGTTAACGGTGAGGTCTCAGCTGCTTTGAAAACGTGAACAGCTCGAGTGCTGACTGTAATTGATGTAATACCGTGGGTATAACCGATAACACTGTGGACATATAGACACTGCGGGGTAGATACTGCAGACATAAAAAAAGCGTTGAGCATAAGGCTCAACGCTTATCTGTGCCGCCGAACAGAATTGAACTGTTGACACGGGGATTTTCAGTCCCCTGCTCTACCGACTGAGCTACAGCGGCACGAACGAGTGTATTTATACCGATTTATTAAAAAATTGTCAAGGGAGCCTATAAGAAATGCTGGAAAAATTTTGTGGTTCAAAGCTTGGGGGATGCGTCATCGTACACGCTGATGAAGAGTTTCTACTTAAAACTGACCATTTAAAGTGGCTTTTTCTATACTGATAGAGTGTGGTTCCAGATTAAATCTAAATTCCCCCAAGCTTTGAACCACTAATAATTGTCTAAGTGTGAAGTGATTGATACAATAGAACCATGAAAAACCGCCATGCGATACAAGCCTACAAGTTGCAGGCTTTTCAAAAACAAGAAGATTCCCCTAAAAAGGGTAGCAAGAAAGACTCGAAGGGCGTCCCATCACCGGATAAGCAGAAGCCGCTGCAGGAAAGTGAAGAACAAAGCCGGGATACCGGAAGTGCGTCCGGTAAAAAGGCCGGAAGAGAGTCCGGCGGGGAGGGCAGTAAAGATTCTGCTCTGGAATCATACAGAACTCCAGAGGGGAAGTCGCAGCCGGGCGAGATTTATCGTACCGGTTCCTTCTCACAGGGGAATGCTGCCGGAATAATCGGTCGTAATGGATTTCTCAAAACCGGCTTTGGACATAAAAAAGCGGCCAAACTGCTGCTTCTTTTAGGCAAGGAGCAGGCAGCCGTGGTGCTCAAGCACCTTTCTCAGGATGAGATTGAGAAGGTGACCGGGGAAATCGCAAAAATAAAAAGAATAGAGCGTCCCGAAGCTGAAAAGATTCTTGAAGAGTTTGGTGATATCGCCGGGGATTTAGCTGCTAATCCGCGAGGAGGGGTAGAGACCGCCCGTGAGATGCTGACCAGTTCCTTTGGTGAAGACAAGGCGAATGAAATATTGGGGAAGGTGCATCCGTACAGTGGAAACCGCCCCTTTGCATTTTTGAATGATATGGACTATCAGCAGATTATGCTGTTGCTTCGCAAAGAGCCGGTGCATGTAATGAGTATCGTCCTCTCATATTTAGTACCGAATAAGGCCTCACAAGTGCTGGAATCCCTCCCGCCTGAGGTACAGCAGCAGGCAGTTAAGCGTATAGCCCGGATGGGACAAGTATCCCCCGAGGTGATCTCTTCGGTTGAGGAGAGCCTGCGTGAACGGATCAGGACACAGGGAAAGGTTATTACTGAGGATATTGACGGACAAGCTGTTTTAGCAGATATTTTGAAGAATCTGCCGCTTCAGGATGAAAATCGCATACTGGACAATTTGCATGAAGACGACAGCAGCTTGGCCGATGAAATGAGAGAGAGACTGTTTTCTGTAGAGAGTGTACTGGAAATTCCGGATAAACAGTTGCAGCAACTGCTGCACAAGTATCCTGACCGAGATATTGCTACTATACTGAAGGGGAAGACTGAGAAACTTGAAGACAAGATACTGCGGAATGTTTCACAGCGCCGGCAGCAGTTCATACGCAGTGAACGGGAGCAGCTGGGGCCGATGAGACGTTCGGAAGTAGATAGGGTGACCAAAGATTTTATGGCCTTTATTAGAAGTCAGGCAGAGCAGGGTGAGGTTACCCTGGAACGGGACGAGCTGGTATAAATCGGTAGAGGAGGAGAGAGCGTGTATTCAACAGGAATAGCATATTTGTTGTGGCTGATATCCGGTTTCGGTGTACTGGGTTTCCACAGATTTTATTTAGGAAAAATCGGGACGGGGCTACTGTATATTATTACTGGTGGACTGTTTGGGATTGGTTCGGTGTATGATTTTATTACCATGCCCTTGCAGGTGCGTGAGGCAAATCTACGGACAGGATGGCGAAACGCCCTGTATGGACAGCAGCAGGCCATGCGTTCGGTAGGCGGGATGTCCTATGGAGGCGAGACGAACAGTGGGAGCCGTACCGACAAAGGCCGTCGGCAGCCGCTCGAGCAGGTTATACTCCGGTTGGCAAAGCGCAATAACGGAGTTGCAACCCCCTCTGAAGTAGCTTTAGAAAGTGAACGCAGTCTGGACGAGGTGAAATCGGCGTTAGAGAAGTTGGTGGAGAAAAACTACGCTGAGCTGCGGGTGAGTAAGAAGAACGGCGGTCTGGTGTACTTCTTCTCGGAGTTTTCGGGCGATGGTTCACACCCCGATCTGGAAGACTTCTAATCTGGCCCATGGCCTATCGCTTGGCCAGGCGCGGCCTATCGCTTAGCCTGGCGACAATTCTTTGGAGTATTGACATTTCGGCTCCCCATGCCTAATATTCTAACCTATGACAGCAGACGAACTTAGACAAAAATATATCGATTTTTTTAAGGGACACGGACATGCCCAAATCTCGGGTAAATCCTTGGTTCCGGAGAACGACCCTACGGTACTCTTTACCACCGCTGGTATGCACCCCCTGGTTCCCTATTTACTAGGGCAGGACCACCCGGCAGGCAGCCGCTTGGTAAACTATCAGAAATGTATCCGCACCGGAGACATAGAATCGGTTGGCGACTCGAGCCACCTTACTTTTTTTGAGATGCTTGGAAACTGGTCCTTGGGGGATTACTTCAAAGAGGGCGCCATTAAAATGAGTTACGAGTTTCTCACCTCCGACAAGTGGTTAGGCATTCCTCCCGAGAAGATATCGGTAACTGTGTACGAGGGTGACGAAGAAGTTCCCCGGGACGATGAATCTGCCGAAGCCTGGCGATCGGTTGGAATACCGGAGGATCGTATATATTATCTTCCCCGCGAAGACAATTGGTGGGGACCCGCCGGCCAAACCGGACCCTGCGGACCCGACTCCGAAATGTTCATTGATACAGGTAAAGCCGCCTGCGGGCCGGACTGTCGGCCCGGTTGTTCCTGCGGAAAATACTTTGAAGTGTGGAACGATGTTTTCATGCAGTACAATAAAAAGGCTGATGGAACCTATACGCCCCTGGAGCGAAAGTGTGTAGATACGGGTATGGGGATTGAACGGACGGTTGCGATTCTGCAGGGCAAGGACTCGGTCTATGATATCGAGATTTTTACTCCGATTATTGAGGGAATCGAGAGGATTAGTGGAACAAAGTACCATCAGGATGAGAGTACGGATGTTTCAATTCGAATTATCGCGGATCACATTAAAACCTCAGTCTTTATCCTGGGAGATGAGCAGTCGATTACACCCTCCAATCTAGGACAGGGATACATCCTTCGTAGACTCATTCGGCGTGCGGTACGGCACGGGCGCAAGCTTGGCGTAGAGCAGCATTTTTTAGCTGGATTAGCGGAAATAGTACTGAAGATGTATCGTGAACCTTATCCAATACTGGCTGAAAATCATGAATCTATTATTCATGAACTCAATGCTGAGGAAGAGCGCTTTTTTACAACCCTCAAGAAGGGTGAGCACGAGTTTGAGAAAATGCTGCCTGGATTACTAAAAAATCCAAAAAAAATTATTCCCGGACGCATTGCATTTAAGCTGTATGATACCTATGGTTTTCCGATTGAAATTACCGACGAACTGGCCGCTGAGCACGGCCTGAGCATCGATCGGGAGGGGTTTGAAAAGGCTTTTGAAAAGCACCAGGAACTCTCTAAAAAGGGAGCTGATAAAACCTTTAAGGGCGGCCTGGCTGACCAGTCGGACAGAACCACCGCCCTGCACACAGCTACCCACTTGCTTCACAAAGCATTGCGTATAGTTCTTGGCGAGCATGTGCAGCAGAAGGGGAGTAACATTACTCCTGAAAGGTTGCGCTTCGATTTTGTCCACCCCGATAAAATGACCCCCGAACAGATCAAACAGGTTGAAGATATTGTAAATGCTGTAATCGAGCGTGATCTGCCGGTGCAGATGAGCACTATGACCCTCGAAGATGCAAAAGAAGAGGGCGCTTTGGCCTTTTTTGACAGCAAGTACGGCGAACAGGTGAAGGTGTATTCAGTTGGCGATTTTTCTAAGGAGGTCTGTGGCGGGCCACATGTTGAACGAACCTCACAATTGGGTCGCTTTAAGATTAAAAAAGAACAGTCCTCATCTGCTGGAGTACGACGTATTCGGGCGGTCTTAGAACCTGTGGAATAAGTGGCCGCCTAGCACTTCTATCTGCAAAACTCTAGTTATGGGTTTATAGTACGGGACTCTTGCTGGTTGCGGGGTACGGCCAACTGGCCACAGGCACCATTTACCCCGCGTCCCCTCCTGAATCTTCGGGAGGTGGTGATACCGGCGGTTTCCAGTTTTTTGGTAAAACTAGCGACTTCACTCTGCTGTGGTTCAGAATAGGGTAATTCGGCAACAGGGTTCCAGGGAATAATATTAACTAGGACTTTGAGAGAGCGAGTGAACTTTTGAAGAGCCCTTAGGTCTTCCTGGCGGCTGTTGATGCCGTGAAACAGCACGTACTCGAGGGTGATCCGCCGACCTGTCTGTTTTTGATAATAGTGCAGGGCCGACTGAAGCTCCTCCAGCGGGGTAGTTTTTGCAATCGGCATGAGTTTTTCCCGGAGCTGCTGATCGGCGGTGATGAGCGAGAATGCGAGTCTGACATGGGGTCCTTCATCAGCAAGGCGTTTTATACCAGAGACAATACCACTGGTGGATATAGTGATTTTTCGGATGCCGATGTTGTGGCCTTCAGGGTGGTGGAGTACCTCGATGGCCTTACTCACCGCGTCCAGATTAAGCAGGGGTTCTCCCATTCCCATAAACACCACGTTGGCTATCGAGCCAAATTGATGTTTCAGGTGCAGCACCTGCTCAACAATCTCCCCTGCGGAAAGGTTGCGAATCAATCCCATAGTAGCGGTACGACAGAAGGTGCAAGCCAGTGAACAACCTACCTGGCTCGATACACAGGCAGTTTTCCGGCCGCTTTCATCTTCAAGCAGAACCGCTTCAACTATCGCATTGTCGTAGAGTTTAATGGTGATCTTTGCAGTACCATCTTTATCCAGTTGAACGGATTCAACCCTCGAGCTTGATACAGCACCGTATTCGACGGTAAGTTTATCGCGGAAGGAAGCCGGAAGGTTTGACATTTCTTCAAACTCCGAGACAGCCTTTTGATGGATCCATTGAAAAACTTGGTCTCCCCGGAAACGAGGAGAAATATTGAGTTTTTCGACAAGCTCGGCAGGCAGCAGTCCGGAGAGAGAATTCACGATGGCTATATGTTTCCGCCTTGTTGCAGCCGTTCCAAGAGTTTCGCTACATAGGGATTGCGAATGCCCAGCTTATGAAACTCATTGAGAACATCAATTGCCTTATGACGTTGCCCTAATGCCATATAGCATTCTGCAATCTCGGTATAAAGCCGGTGATTTTTAGGGTCATTACGTAATAATCCGTACAAACTGTCTACGGCATTCTCGTAATTACCACGAGCCTTGTTGATTAAGGATAGACCGAGGATGGCGTACATATCGAACTCAATATTAAGCGCCGCCTGGTAGTATTCCTCCGCGTTGTCATAATCCCCCATGCTGCGGTACGCATCGCCTGCTCGGGTAAGAATAACTTTGTTATTCGGATCTAGTTTCAGAATTTTATGCCAATATTCTAATGATTCGGAATGCTTGTTTAAGCCGCGGTAGCAGTCGGCCAAGCCGAACAGAGCATAAAAGTTGTTTGGTTCGAGTTCTAAGGCTTGTTGAAAGTACTTAAGCCCTTTATCGTAAGTTTTAAGCTTACGGTGACAATTGCCCAAACTGGTCAATACCCGAATGTCGACATTATCCTGTTTTACCTCAAGCATCCGTTCCCAATAGTGCAGGGCTTCTTCATACTCTCTGAAGTCGTAATGCAGGTGTCCGAGACCTATCAAGGCATAAGGGTTATCGGGCTCAACTTCTAGAACCTTCAAATAAATCTCTTTTGAACGGCGGAAATCTTTGACCTTACGATAGGCATCGGCCACTCGTGTGAGCACTGTTACGTTGTTGTCATCGTGTTGGAGGTATTGTTCCCAGATTTTTATCGCATCGTTATATCTGTTCAGTGCTTTATAGCAATCGGCCAGACCAAACAGCGCATAATTATTGCCGGCATGGTTCTCGAGACACTTCTGATAGTAGCCGATAGCTTTGCGGTATTCGTGCTTTTTGCGGGCTGCGTCCCCTAAACCAACCAGGGCGTAATTATTTGTGCCGTCAATATCTAATATCTGATTGAAGCTCTCTTCCGCTTCTTTTACAAGATTCTCCTTTAGTAGCTGGTATCCTCGCTTCGAGAGCTCGGAAATTTGGTTCAGTTCCTCTTCATTCAGCCCTTCGGGAGTAATTGCGGATTGTTCTTCAGAATCAGAAAATTTTTTTGTTTCAGAATGTTCAAAGTGTTCTTTCTCAAAATCACTCATATATTCAATCATCCTTTCTCATTGATCCAATACTGCACCAATGCAGCGCATTGTTCAATGAGCTGCTGCTTTTTACCGGGAGCCGGAGCTATCCAGTACATTCGGAGCGCCTCCAGTATATCGCCTTTCTGCTGATGGTAATCACCGACTCGCTCTAAACCGTCGCTGTATCCAGTTGTTATAAAGATGCGCTTTGCAGTGTCGATGTCACCTTGGTTAAAAAACGCATTACCCTTACGAATAAGAGCAACTTTCTGTTCCGGGTTAAGTAACTGCTTGCCGGAAGATGTTATTTTGAGGAATCCTTCCTTCGGCATTTGGCTTAATGCATCTTCTTTTTTCATTCTCTTATTTATAGTTAAAGTGTAATATAATTTAAATGGAAATGAAACACAATACGGTTTTTTTACTAATCCATTTATAGACACAATATATCAATTATTACCAAAAAAGTCCATAAAACGGCTCCCCTAAACGAGAAATTGAAAAGTGTGGGGTTGTAGTATCTATAGGACTCCTTTGGTTGAGGAGGGCTCACCGCGATCGCTCCTGCGATAGGCGGTCATAAAGGCTCGGCCGAGTGCTTTGAACAAGGCCTCCGCCATATGGTGGCTATTCTCACCGTAGCGGCAATGGGCATGCAGGTTAATCTGTGCGTTATGGGCCAGCGCATATAGAAACTCACGGATCAGGGGGGTTGGGAATAGTCCACAGTACTCTTGCGGATAGTCAGCGCTGTACACCAAATAGGGGCGTCCGCTTACGTCTACCACTGCTTCGCTCAAAGCTTCGTCCATTGGGATAAGGCTTTGACCATAACGCTCTACATGTCCATACTGCTGAACGGTTTGCCTAAGCGCACTGCCGAGGGCAATACCGACATCTTCCACTAAGTGGTGGGCATCTACCTGTACATCACCATCAGCCTTAATCGTGAGTCCAAAAAAGCCGTGGTACGCCATGGAGGTGAGAATATGATCAAAGAAGGGAAGCCCTGTATCTACAGATTGGTGGGGTGCATCAAAATCGAGACTAAGGGCGATAGTTGTTTCGCGGGTACTCCGTTCAATATTTATCAGTCGGCTGGTCATTTTTTTCTCCTCAGTTTTATTTTAGCTGCTCCCGCCCGGCTCTGGGGGCTTTTTTAAACGGTGCTGTCTTTGACAGTACTAGGTGCCCCAGCTTGCAAAGCTGCTACAAAGCGGTTTATACGGCGATAGTTCAGCTTGTAATAGGAGGGGTTTGCAATCAAATGCACATTGATCTTCTTTAGTGTATCCACCACCTCTAAATTGTTAGCTCGCAAAGTGTTGCCGGTTTCGACTAAGTCGACTATGTATGGAGCTAAGCCCAAAATAGGCGCCAGCTCTACCGAACCATTCAGCTTTATTATTTGTATCGGCACACCCCGGCTATAAAAATAGTCCCGGGCAAAACGTGGAAACTTGGTGGCAACCGACACTGTCCGTATGGTATTGGGCGTCCCATACCCTTTATTCGCGGCCAGGCACATCTCGGTTGAGCCAAAATCAAACCGCAGCAATTGAAAGAAGCGCAGGCCGGTCTCGTACAAGACATCCTCTCCGGAGATTCCCAGACCGGCTATCCCATGATTCACGTAGGTAGGCAGATCTGCGTTCTTTACCAAGAAAATCTTTAAGAGGCCACTTTCATCGTGGGCTACTAACCGACGTTTTTCAAATTTAAAGTGGAAACCCCTTTCGGCAAAATATTCCTGCACTTGCTCAAAGAGACGACCCTTCGGCAATGCCATAGTAAGCGGAGTTTTAGTGGATTCTAAGTTCAAACTCATTGTATTGCAATTCCTCCCTTTTCGCGGATCTGTTGAGCGGCGCGAAAAGCCTCGGCAAAGGTTTCCCCTTCTACTTTGACGATATTTTCAGGCAGACCGAATTTATCGGCTACTTGGTCTTCAATCTTACGCAGCATCATAGAAAATCCGACCGAGGGGCAGTCGAAACCGAAGCGGCTGAGGAGCTTGTCGTAACGTCCTCCGGAGGCTACCGCATCGTCCAAACCGCTTTGATACACCTGGAAGACAATACCGGTGTAGTAGGGCTGAGTTCCGATTTCGGAGAGATCAATTCGTACATCCCTTGCATACCCCAGTTCTTCCAGTTGCTCGACCAGCTCTGCTAAATACTGCAGCGATTCCATCTCTTCATTATGCAGACTTCCTTCATATTTCATAATCTCTTTGCTGAATTCTTCTCTGTTTCCAATAAAACTGAACAGAGCAGTTATAACATCTGCCCGTCGAGCTGATAAGTGGGTTTCTATCATTGAATACAACTTTTGCCGTTCACGGTTGCGAATAGCCTGTACCGCCTCTTTTAGCTCAGTTTTATCAAAATCTTTTAAGGCCAGAGTAAGAAATTGGTGGGATCCAAGGTGAATGCTGCTTGCAACTCCAAGTTTCATAAAGATACTCTCCAGCAGCAGCAGGACTTCCAGGTCGGCTTCGCGGCCGGCTTTTCCGATTAATTCTGCACCCGTCTGGAAGAACTCATTTTTGGAAATATCTTCAGCACTCTGATGGCGCAGGATAGTGTCGGCATAGCACACCCTGGTCGGCAGATCTTCTTCCCGCAGCCACAAGCCCATTTGTTTGGCTAAAAACAGGGTGATATCGGAACGGAGCATAAGCAGATCTCCCTCCCGATCGATCAGCCTGTACACATCCCGGGCACTGCTGCGCAGCAGGGGCTCGTAAATATCATAAAAATCAAATACCGGAGTCTCTACCGGCAGATATCCCCATTGGGTAAACAGCTGGTAGAGTTCTTGTGTAATCCTTCGGTGGCGGTAGGCCTCCTCCAGATGAACTCCTTCCGTTCCCTGGGGCACTTGTAAATATCGTTTTCGTGAATCCGTCACTGAGTCCTCCTTAGCACCGGTAATTCCTTTCTACTATACCAAAAGCCAAGCCGCGAGGAAAGGGATCCGGTCGGTAAGGGCCGAAACTTAACTCCACCTAAAAACAGCAATTCCTCCAAAGCTTAAGATACATAAAAACTTGCAAAGAAAGTGATGCGAATTCTCAATTTGGAAATCAGAAGACTTCCAAATTGAGAATCGCTGAACCAAAAAAGCGAAGGGTTGATCCACCGTAGGCTCGCACATCGCTGCACTCCAGCTGTTCGATATGCTCCGGCCATTGTTCCGGTGTGGGATGGTGAATCAGGCAGCGGCCCTGCGGAGCCAAGAGCCCGCTCCGGGCTACCGAGCGAATCAGCTCAATTTTTTGTTCGTAGTTGAAGGGGGGGTCCAAGTAGATGATGTCAAACTTGGCATCCTGGCGGGAAGTCTGGGTGGAGATGTAGCGCTCGGCCGGTTGTATGAGCAGCCGGATCGGGCTCTCGACAAAGGAGATGTTTTTACGAATCACCGGTGTTTTCCGCCGGTCCTTTTCCACTAAAACCACCGGTTCCGCTCCACGTGAGGCAGCTTCAATGCCCACCACCCCGGAGCCTGTGAAAAGATCAAGAAATGACAGCCCCGCGATATCACCTAATATTGAAAACATCGATTCCCGCATTCTGTCCATGGCCGGTCGGATCACCCCCGGGGGGCATTGAACTCTTCGGCTCCGGTAGATTCCTCCGGTTATTCTCATGTGCTCTCCCTTAATATCGGTGCGTCTATTTGTCGATGCGTCGGCCTCAGCCCCCGGTTAGCGTATCCTCAGGAAAGGGCGGACAACATTCAAGAGTTCGTCGCAGTTGCTGATGGTTCGGCTGCAGCAAACCCGGATCAGCCTTAATAATGCGAAATGCGTCTTTGCGCGCCTTATCCAGCAGGCTAAGATCACCGCTTAAATCGGCAAATTTGAGCCGCATAAAACCTGACTGCCGAGTGCCGGTTACTTCTCCCGGTCCGCGGATCTTAAGATCCTCCTCGGCGATAAAAAAACCGTCACTGCTTTGTTTCATTACCATAAGACGTTGCTTGCCCTCTTCGGTAAGCTCTTCGGAGTATACCAAAAAGGCGTAAGATTGCAATGTGCTGCGGCCAACCCGTCCTCGCAGCTGATGCAGCCCGGCCAACCCAAAGCGTTCAGCATGCTCAATGACCATACAAGTTGCATTTTTGATATCTACCCCAACTTCCACCACACTGGTTGATACCAGAATATCGATGTTTCCCTTGGAGAAGTCGTGCATACGTTCCAACTTCTCTTCTTCACGAATTTTCGAATGAATAAGTGCTACTTTGAAATTGGGAAAGATAGCCGAGCGAAGCTGCTCGGCAGCCCCCTCGGCGTCTTTCAAAGAGCTTTTCTCCGTACCCCGAATCAGGGGATACACAAAGTAGGCCTGGTGCCCGCGTTCCAGTTCGTGGCGAACTGCACTGTACACCTTGTCGACATTTGACTGCCGGGCAAGGTGAGTTACAATTTCTTTCCTCCCCGGCGGCATAGTGCGAATGGAAGACACATCCAGGTCTCCGAAGAAAGTCAAAGTTAAGGTGCGTGGAATCGGGGTTGCGGTCATCAGCAGTAGATCGGGGGCGGAGCCCTTTTCCATTAGTTGAGAGCGCTGTTCTACCCCAAACTTGTGCTGTTCATCGATGATGACAAAGCGCAGGCTTTGAAATATTACTTCCCGGGTAAACAGGGCGTGGGTACCGATAAGCAGGTCAATTTCTCCGGTACGCAGGGCATCCAGCAAAGGTTTCCGGGCATTTTTATCAACATTACCGCTGAGAAAAGCAACTTTTACCCCCAGGGGCTCCAACAGTTCCGCCGCTTTTTCCGCATGCTGTCGAGCTAAAAGCTCAGTCGGGGCTAAAAATGCGGCCTGGTATCCGGCTTCAATCACCGGAAGGGCTGCCAAAAATGCGACTAGAGTTTTTCCGGAACCCACATCACCCTGCAGGAGCCTCCCCATTGGATGAGCACTATCCAAGTCCTGTTTGATCTCTGTGAGCACGCTGCGCTGGTCGATGGTGAGGGAAAAGGGGAGCTTGCCTAGGCAACTGCGCTGCAGTTTTTCGGGGAGTATTTCGGGCCTGCGGCGGCTGTCTTTCCGGGCCAGAGAGTGCCGGGCAACCACTAATTGAAAGTAGAGCAACTCCTCATACGCCAGGCTCTGTCGTGCCTGGGCAGCGGATTCATGGGAATCAGGAAAATGGAGCTGTGTAAGAGCCCTTCGCTTTTCCAGGTAGCGGTAATGGCTGCGGATGTTCTCCGGCAGCTCGTTGTCGATATATTTTCCGTATGTTGTCAGTGCGTCTTGAACCGCCTTCCGCAGTACAGACTGATTCAATTTACCTGAAAGCGGATACACCGGCAGGATCGATCCAAACTTTGTATGTTCAGAGGGGTACGGCTCGGCTTCAAAGCTGCTTGACTGCAAGTCGCCGTAGCGGTATGAGAATTGTCCGTACAGATAAAAGCGCTGGCCGACTTTCAGAACATGCTGCAGAAAATTCCGATTAAAACACACTAACACTCCGGTCGCAGTCTCATCCTTTACATATACTTTAAGCGTTTTTTTATGTTCCGGTCCAAAAAAGTCATGAGCTACTACCTCAACTAGTGTATTGACGGTTGTATCCTGATACCCCTCCTTAAGAGGTACTATTCGGGAGCGGTCTTCATAGTCCCGCGGCACATGCAGCAGGAGGTCAGCCACCGACATGATATCCAGTGCTGCGAGTTGGGCAGCGGTGCGCGGACCGATACCTTTGAGTTTTGTGATAGAATGCTTAATTTCTCCTAACAGCATATACTCGCAGCCAATTGTCGTATTAGAAAGGGAGTGACTGGAAGAGGCGGGCCAGGTGGAATACGATATAGTTGCCGGCGATTGAGGCCACCAGGAGGCTTGCTCCACTTATGGCAAGCCCTGTCTGCAGAGTGAGAAATCTGCGCTTGAAAAAAGTGTTGTGAATCCAGTTCAGCAGGGGGGTGATCAGTAGATCAACCGTCCGAATAAAGGGATGTACCGTATTAGCGTTCACAAGCGTGGCTACAAAGCGAATGACGATGAGGACGATGAACAGGGTCATTAAAAATGAGACTGCTGACCATACGGCACTGAGTATGATAGCCAAGATAATTCCCAGAGAGATTGAACCGTACATTGCCAGGCGATTGAGGATATTCATGCCGATAACCAGCACCAACAGACCTGCAATTGGAGAGAAATCGATCGTGCCGACCTGGAGGAATCGAAACCTTCGAAAATAATTAAGATACGGATCGGTGAGCGAGCGAATTATCTCGTACGGTTTTCCGTAGGAAGAGACACCGCTGAACCAAGTCAATAATACTCTGACGAAAATCAGAATCATGTAGATGCTCAAGATTCCACTTAAAACTTTAGCTATAGTTACCATAACGTTTCCTTCCTTGTGTCTGTCGGACTCGGGGTCCCTAGGACTAGGCGGTCCAGATATCTTCTATTGTAGGATACCTGCTCAACTCTTCCAATACATTTTGTGCAGAAGAGAGGGTTATTTGGCTTGAGGCCTTAATTATCGTTTCCTGCTGTCCGTTTGTATTGTTCAGATGGAGGAAAAGGGGGCATGCGCCTTTATGATCAAAAAGATACGAGCGAAGATTGTATAACCCTTCCTCGGACATCGTATTTCGCTCGAGGCGAATATGAACTTCCCTGGTTTCAGACTCCTTGAGATCTTCCGGTTGAAGTATAGTTTCCACGATAAATTTTGGATCGCCCCGGCTGAGGTCAAGCCGTCCTGAACAGGCTAGAATACTGTCGACTTCTATAGACTCTCGGTGCTCTTCCCATTGATCGGAGAAAACCACCAACTCAATGGTTCCGTTGTAATCTTCGATCTGTAGAAATGCCATGGGTCTTCCCTTTTTGGTAAAAATGGAGCGGACACTAGTGACGATTCCCAGAAGTGAATATTTAGCATTCGCTACAAAGTGATCGGGGCGGCCCAGATCGATGTTTACAGTTCTTTTCCAGGTTTCTCGGTAAGTATCAAGGGGATGGCCTGAAACATAGAAACCCAGCAGTGCTTTTTCCTGCTGCAGCCGCTCCTGAGTCGGCCATTCATCGAACTCTTCAAAATCGAAACGCTCCATCTCCTCCTGCTGAGCACCTTCGAACAAAGATGTCTGTCCAAACTGCTCTCGTTCTTTTTTCTTTTGAATAAATTCTAGGGCTTGGTCCAGATTCTCCATCAGAGTTGCCCGTGCATGGCCAAGGCTGTCGAAGGCCCCGCACTGAATAAGTGTTTCAATTACCTTGCGGTTGACCGCCCGCAGGTCGACCTTACCCAGAAAATCGATAAAATTTTCGTACAGGCCCTCTGCCTTTCGGGCCCGGAGTATCTCCTCAACCGCAGCCTTGCCAACATTCTTGATTCCTACCAGGCCGTACACAACTCGTCCGTCGCTGACTGAGAAGTTATGGTCGGACAGGTTAATATCGGGCGGCAGGATTTCTATTCCCATAGCAGCGGTTTCTGTAATATAGACGGACAGCTTATCAGGATTGTTAATTTCATTGGTGAGGTTGGCGGCCATAAACTCAGCCGGATAGTTAGCCTTCAGGTATGCGGTATGATAGGCAATTACCGAATACGCTGCGGCATGACTTTTATTGAAACCGTACTGTGAAAAGGGTATTAACATCTCAAAGATATCTTCGGCATGCTGTTTACTATGACCCTTTTCAATCGCTCCGTTGATGAAGTCGATCTTTAACTTCTCCATCTCCTTAACTTTTTTCTTTCCCATCGCGCGCCGCAGAATATCTGCTTTTCCAAGGGAGAAGCCTCCGATAATCTGAGCTACCTGCATTACCTGTTCCTGGTAAACGATAACTCCGTAGGTCGGTCGTAGGATCTCTTCAAGACTCTTATCGGGATACTGAATTTCCTGCTGCCCGTTTTTACTGGCCACAAACTGGGGAATATACTGCATAGGTCCCGGGCGGTACAGGGCGTTTAAAGCAATTAGATCTTCAATAGTCTCCGGCTTAGCCTGGCGCAGGATATTCTGCATGCCGCTGCTTTCAAACTGGAAAATACAGGTGCTTTTTCCTTCTCCCAACAAGTCAAAGGTAGCTTTGTCGGTTTCGGGAACTTTCTCTATATCAAAGTCGATACCACGGCTGCGGATCAGTTTTTCGGTATTTTTTATGAGAGTGAGGGTTTTCAGTCCTAGGAAGTCCATTTTTACCAGGCCGCATTCTTCAAGCTGATCCATAGTGTACTGGGTGGAAATTGCACCGGTTCGAGGTTCAACATACAGAGGAACGTATTCGGTGAGGGGTTCACGGCCAATCACAACTCCGGCGGCATGGGTTGAGGCATGGCGAGAGAGGCCCTCCAAGGTTCGAGCGGTCTGTATGAGTTCAGTGTATGCCCCTCCCTGCTCTTCCACCTCTTTAAGGCGTGGTTCAGCCTCGAGTGCTTTGTCGATGGTGATTCCGAGATCTCCCGGTACCAGCTTGGCTATCCGGTTGGTTTCCGCCAAAGGAATGTCAAGCACCCGGGCTACATCTCGCAGCACCGCTTTTGCCTTCAAGGTTCCGAAGGTGATAATTTGTCCGACCCTGTCCTTCCCGTACTTTTCGGTAACGTAGTCGATTACTTCTCCCCGGCGTTCAAAGCAGAAGTCGATATCGAAGTCAGGCATTGAAACCCTTTCCGGGTTAAGAAAACGCTCGAAAAGAAGGTTATATTTGAGCGGCTCGATGTTGGTGATACCGAGTGCATAAGCGACTATCGAGCCGGCACCGGAACCGCGCCCCGGACCTACGGGTATGTCTTGTTTGCGTGCAAAATCGATAAAATCCCAGACAATCAGAAAATACCCGGGGAAACCCATTGAGTTAATAATACTGAGCTCATGCTCGGCTCGCAGCCTCAGCTCCTCCGTCACCGAACCGTAGCGCTTTTTTAAACCTTCCAGAGTAAGGTGTTGCAGATATTCCTCGAGGGTGCCGAATTCCGGGGGTATTTCGTAATGGGGAAGAATAGGGCCGGGGAGGGGAATTTCCAGGTCGCACTTATCGGCCAAGGCAACCGTATTATCGAGCGCCTTAGGTATATGACTGAACAAGCTGCGCATTTCATCTTGGCTCTTCAAATAAAATTGATCCGAGTCGAATTTAAGACGGTCGCTCTGGTCTTTCTTTTTGTTGGTGCCAATACAGATGAGGATATCCTGGGCGTTGGCGTCTTCACGCTTAATATAATGGATGTCGTTAGTTGCAATCAGGGGCAATCCAGTTTCTTCCGACATGCGGATAAGCTCCTGGTTTACCTCCTTTTGCTCCGGAATACCGTGATCCTGTAGTTCAAGATAAAAATTGCCTTCCCCGAAAATTCCTTGATAGTACTGAGCTTTTTCAACTGCCGATTCGTAGTTTCCTTGTAGAATAAGCTGGGGTATTTCTCCTGCAAGACAGGCACTGGCACCGATAAGTCCTTCAGAGTAGGTTTCCAGCAGCTCGTTGTCAATTCGTGGCTTATAGTAGAAACCTTCGGTATAGGCCCGGCTTGAGAGCCGCATTAGGTTTTTATACCCCTCTTTGTTTCGGGCAATTACCAACAGGTGGAAATACTTGTTTTTTTGCTCGGAACCCTTTTTATCGTACCGTGATCCGGGGGCAATGTAGAATTCACAGCCAATGATTGGCTTGATGTTATGAGCTTTACAGGTTTTATAGAATTTCAACACACCAAACATGTTGCCATGGTCGGTTATCGCCAATTGCTGCATCCCCAAATCGGCTGCTGTTTCTACCATCTTATCGATGTTGGCGGCTCCGTCCAGAAGTGAGTAGTCGGTGTGGTTATGCAGATGGACAAAATTGGGCATGAAAAACTCCTTGTTCAAAATATACCGAAAGCTTTAGTCCCCTGTAAAGCCTTTGGGAGTGGTTCAAAGAACCCTTATTAGTTTCGCATGCTGCGCAGCGGCAACCGAAACGACGAAAAAAGCCGCATCCGGCTATTTTCTTAATAGAATACTTCCGAGGTTGGTTCATGCAGAGCGCTGAGGTACCACTGTAACAGCCTTAGAGCTCGCTGCTTCTGGAACAATGTCACCTCCCCCGGCAGGTCCATCAAAGAACTGCGGAAAAGACTCCGGGCTTCGGTCCTGATTCGTTCACTCAGGGGTACCTTTTTACCGCTGATGAGAGTTTCCAGCTCGCGATCACGAAGTATTGATCTTCCAAGGAAGGTAAATACAACCCGAAAATCGGTTATCTCTCCTTTTTCTACAGCGGTGAGTGCGCTAAAGGTGAGTGAGGATTTAGGTTTTGTAAAGGGATCACCAATTCGCTGGTAAAACTGGAGGTTCCAATCGACAAAGGGAATGCGAACTCGGCTGATAAACTCCCCTGGTTCTAGGGCCGGTTCACCGGCTTTAGTAAATAAGCGCGGAACTTGCACCCAGCGGCTACTGCCGAACTTACGCAGCTCTACTCGTGCATCTAAAATTGTCAATGGACCAAAGGTGTTGAGCCGGCGCGGTTGGTGCCCTAGGTTACCGCCGAGGGTACCCATATTGCGAATTGCAGGATGGGCAATATTGTGGAGGGCATGGGTAAAAACCTTCGGCAAAACATGCTGCCCAACCTTCAATATTCGGCTGATAGGTACACATGAGCCTATTTCAAAATAGCGCTCTGTACGACTAATGCGTTGGAGTTCCGGGATTTTACTAATATGCAGCACCATATCCGGCAGCTCAAAAGGACCGTCACCCTTCTGTTCTCGGGCAATTGCAGTGGATCCGGCCAATATTAATGCCTTGGGATACTGTTGATAAGTACGCAACAGTTCATTGATGGAAGTTGGTTGAAACACCTTACTATCGCTCATGGAGTCGCCTCCGACGGTATTCGCCTGCACGGATAACTCCACGAGCCAAGTTATGAAAATTGGTGCAGGGGCAATAGGTGCCTGAGAAGGTTTCCAATACTTCCTGCTGGCTGGGTTCGAGGGTACTCCCTAATATTGATTGAGTAATAACTACCTTAGCCGGGAGACAGTAGGTGCAGGGATGAGCCTGCTCATCATGAAAACCGGATATGATATCGTTATAGTCCAGGGTGTCGATAATTCCCTCATAGGTGAGTATCGAGCGTCCCTGTACTGCAAAGCCCGGAAGCAGGCAAGCGTAGACCAGTTCACCATCCAATAGAATTGCACAGTTACCGCACTGTCCTTCATAGCAGGAGGGATGAAGGCTTTGGAGCTGCAGCTCTCTGCGAAGAAAGTCGACTAAACGTGCTGATGTGGAGGTTTCGGCTTCAATAGCTCTTCCATTCAGGGTGAACCTGAGTTTCATGAGGGCTCCTCCAGATAACTCTGAATTGTTTCTGCATTGAGGGGGATACGGTCGAAATAGACACCGGTGGCTTGGCTCAAGGCTGTTACGAAGGCTGCCGGCACTAATGATTCGGCAATTTCATTTATTCCTCCGGGGAGTCCCTTCGCCCGATTTGCAAATACAACCGAGACCGGCGGCAGCCGGAGGTTGGGGTGCTCGTGTCCCTCAATCACATAATCTTGATAGTAGCGAGGATTTACCTGTTGTTCTCCCGTAGCCCAGGCCAGTGCCTCGTAAATTCCTCCCTCTGCAATCGATACTGCATATTGGGTGTCATACACAAGTCCGCAATCGAAGGCAGCCCATATCCCTCGCACTTCCGGTACGAGGGTCAGAGGGTCAAGCTGTACTTCTACAACCAATGCACCCCAGGAAAAACTGTGAAAGGGTATACCGGTAAAACTGGATGCGTCCCAGGTGCTTCGCCGAGCGGAAAGGATGCTGCGTCGTACTTCGATTGGTAACGGCTTATTAAAACGCTGTTTGCGGATATAATTGCAGCAGCGGTCAACTAAACTGGTATACACCGTCACCGGCATACCTAGCATCATTGGCCCGGAATCCGGTAAAGTGTCGGTGTCACCGGAGGAAATCTCTACTGATTCAGGTGAGATCCCCAAAATTTCTCCGGCTCGACGTTTCCAGATGGTTTTTATAGCCTCCGGTACGGTCATGGTCCCGCACTCAATGATAAGTTGGTCTTTTTTATCTAGGGTAGCTTTAATACCCCAGTTTTTGTTTGTATCGGGTTTATCGGTGAATCCGTTCCCGGTGAAGCCTGTTGCTATACCGATACCGCGCAGAAAACGCCGCGAAGCTTTGACGGAGTTACGACGCTTGCGGATCTGTTCGTAGGCTGAATGCTTACGGTAAAAATCCGACTGTTCAACAACTGTGTCTACGAGTTTTTCTAAGGGCATATTTGGAATATGCGCACCGGTTATGATGCGTTTTCCCTTGGTATGATTTTTTTTCCAGTCACCGGGGTTGAGATGAGAAAATTCCGCCAATCGGGAGAAATGGACCTCTGTGGCGAATAAACTCTGAGAGACCCCCAGTCCTCGATAGATATTCATCGGCGGGGCGGAAGTCCGAACTGCTTCTGCGGTAATTGAGACATTCGGCACCTGGTAATAGCTGCCCGAAGTAATGACCGCCCGCTGCAGCAGCTCTTTCGTAAAAAGTGGGTAGGCTCCAACATCAAAGCGCATATGAGTATCGTGGGCAATTATTTTACCGGCTTCATTCAGAATTGAAGTGCTTTTTACATGTACCGGTGCCTTGCGCGTGGTAAACTCCTCAGCTTCTTTGGGAGATAAGAGCAGACGGGCTGCCTTCCCGGTATTTTGACATACCAGTGCAGCCATTGCGGCTAGGATAGAGGGAAACACCACTTTTTCTCCATATGCAGGACTTGGATTGGTCTGCACAACTTTTATCTCGCTCTCGTCAATACCAAGAACCTCTGCAACCGTAGAACGCACATGAAAAGGCCAGTGAGTTGGCGTATAAACCGTAAAACGGTCATTCTGCAACTCGACATATGCGCCACTAGGGGCTCTGTTTACATGGCTTTCAATTGTAGTGCGGTACTCAGCTTCCACAATTTGGGTTGTTTCTTCAAACTCCTTGGCAGGATTGCCCCGGGACAAACGAACAGTATCGACGGTTTGATCTTTAGAGGCGGGTTCAAAGGCAAGTAGAGAAAAATCAGTTTCATAGGAAATCTTTAACCTTCGCTCGGCTAAAGCAAGGGAGGACGGGTTTTCGGCTGTGATAAGCAGAATTGGCTCACCCTCATAGGCGATATTCCCGTTACTCAGCAGAGGCATCTCCTCTTCTAATACCGCAACCCGGTTGATGCCCTTAATATCATTAGCCTCAAAGACGAGGATGTCCTCTGGTAAGTCGGTACTTTCTATAGAAGAGACTCTGCCCCGTGGAATATCTGCACGTACAATCTTCAGATGCAGCATCCCGCGGCGGGTGAACTCATCTATAAAGCGCTGGCTATTTAGCACTCTTGCTCCTTCGATAATATTCAGTTCCAATTGAAATTACCGCCTTAATTATGTGTTCCACTTCCACATCAGATAAGTCGGGGTAGATCGGAACACTGAAAGCGGTGCGATACACACGCATGGAAACCGGAAAATCTTCAGGGGAGTAACCGTAGCGCTTGGCATAGTAACTCATAATATGCAGGGGTATATAATGTACAGAAGTTCCGATACCCATCTTATCAAGCAGTTCGATATACTTATCACGGTCAATGGTAAGCTTTTCCGGACGAATTCTCAAGACGAATAAATGCCACGCGTGTTGTTCAGGTGCTGAAGGTAGTTGAAGAAAATCATACTCAGCCCAGGCTTCTATATAGCGTTTTGCAATACTGCGTCTTTTTTCTAAAAACTCATAGGCTCGTTTTAATTGGACCCGTCCAATGGCAGCTGCAATATCCGGCAGATTGTACTTATAACCGGCTTCTATTACATCGTATTTCCATGAAGCACTGCGGTTGGTGTAGCGTTTCCAGACTTCCCGGTCGATACCGTGTAGACGCATTACTTTGATGCGCTTGGCGAACTCTGAATTTGAGGTTGTAATCATACCACCTTCTCCGGTGGTAATGGTTTTCGTTGCGTAGAAAGAAAACACCCCTACATCACCTAGACAACCTAAAAATGAATCTCCGTAACGTACCGGGAGCGCATGGGCAGAATCTTCTACCAGAGCAATAGATTTTTCATGGACAATCTTTAGCAGAGCATCCATATCGCAGGGATGGCCGCCCATATGCACCGGAAGCAATGCCGTCACCTCAGAGTTTGCAGCTGCAGCTGCGGCCTGGCAGGGGTCGATGGTCAAACTTGATTCATCGATGTCAACAAACAAGGGATCGGCCTGCAGATAGCGAATAACCTCTGCAGTTGCGGTGAAGGTGTAGGGAGTGGTAATCACCTTATCCCCCGCCTTCACGCCAACTGCTTCAAGGGCCAGGTGCAAACCGGCGGTAGCTGAATTAACCGCGAGAGCGTGCTGAGCTCCTGTCAGCTCGGCAAACTCCTGTTCGAAAGCCTGAGCTTGGCCGGCGGTTGTCAGCCAGCCGCTGCGCAGTACTTGCAGTGCCGCCTGCTCCTCTTCCCGGCCGATGGAGGGGCGGGCAAAGGGGATAAACTCAGGCGTATTAGTAGATGGGTTCATTTTGAGCCTTTCGAATAGTGGGAAGGTAGCGCTGGAGCGTCTCCCTTAAGAGCAGTCGATTCCTATAGTCTCCGGCTGTATCAGGATGAAAGAAGCAAATTGAGTGGAGCTCTTCTAACACTGAGTCAATGGTTTCTGTGAAACGTGGGAGTCGTTCCAATTTATTGATACCCGCGTGTTCTGTGCTCTGTAGCTGTTCTCCCTCGGACCATAGCCGTTCATTTACCTTTTCTCCAGGGCGCAAACCGATATAGCGTATTGGAATTTCAACCTCCGGAGTAAAGCCGTAAAAGCGGATCATCTGCTCGGCTAAATCTCGTATTAGCAATGGTTCGCCCATATCTAGAATATAGACATTGCCCCCTTCTACTACCCCTCCGGCTTTCAGCACCAATGAAGAAGCCTCAGGAATGGTCATAAAGAATCTAGTAGCCTCGGGGTGGGTGATAGTAACCGGTCCGCCCTTAAGAATTTGTTTTGTAAACAGCGGAACGATACTCCCTCGAGATCCGAGTACATTTCCGAAGCGTACCACGATAAAATCTCCAGCTCCACCATTGCTTCCAAGTACTATCTCCTCGGCTAAGCTTTTTGAGGCTCCATAAATGCTGGTTGGGTTTACTGCCTTGTCGGTAGAAACCAGTACAAACCTCGGAACATTGTTCGCTCTGGCAGCTTCAACCACATTCTTTGTACCGAACACATTATTTTTAATTGCATCTATGGGGTTTTCTTCCAGGAGGGGTACATGTTTATATGCGGCACAATGAAAAATTACATCTGCCTTCAACCTTCGGATGATAAAGTTCATATAGTGGGCATCCTGCATCTCTCCGATGATCGGGACAATGGTTGCCTTTTCACCCACGCCCTCTTCCTGAAGAATTCGCAGCTCTTTTTCAATTTCATACACACTGTTTTCGCCGTGATCGAAAAGATACAGCCGTTCCGCACCGCCGGATAAGAGCTGTCGGGCTAATTCGCTGCCGATGCTGCCGCCGGCCCCGGTAATCAGTACCCGGCGTCCACGCAGATAATCTAGACTCTCCTTCAGGCAGATTGAAATCTGGTTGCGGCCTAACAGATCCTGAGCGGTGATTTCGCGGGTTTGGATAAGGTGCGCATCCCCGTCAATGATTTGCGAGAGCTTAGGAAGAATACGAATACGATTCAGCTTGGTATTCTGGAGAATGGTGTAAATACGGCGGAGCTGTTCGCTGCCGGCAGCTGGAATTGCAATTAACGCCTCATCGGCCGGCGTGTGAGCTAAAATCGATTGTATTGATGAAATTGGCCCGTATACGGGAATTCCGTTTATAGAAGTGCCGATCTTATCGGGATCGTCATCGATAAAAGCCACTACCTTTCCTAGAATTCCCTTGGACTTAATCTCTTCGGCAATTTCATGGCCGGCAAACCCTGCACCGATAATGTAAATATTACTCTGTTTTTCTCGGATCATCTTTGCTCTTCTTTTCTAGAAATTCAAAACCAAAATCAATTAAAAACGACTGTTCGTATAATGAAAGTTTAACTTTTGCCCGTTTTTTGCGTTTATTTACCTTCACTATAAGGCCCTCAAGCCCCTTCATAGGGCCATCAAGTACCACTATCCGGTTATTTTCATCAAAAGAGACGGTCGATTTATCCACAATCTCACCATAGCTCAAAAAGTGCAGAAGTAAGCCTTTGTCATCCCCAGTCAGGGGCTCAATATTCTGGTTGCTCTTCAAGAATCGAACAAACCCGGAGGTACGCTTGAGTGTCCAGTACACCTCTGTGGGTAGCTCTTCCGCTTCGTAGAACAGGTAACCTGGAAATATCGGAGCCAGTTCTTCTTTTGTTTTGCCACGCCTGCGCACGGTTAGTTTTCTTCGCGGCCATAAAAAGCGACCCCTCTCAAACCATTCAGGACAGTCTACCCGAAGTGCATTTCGGGCTAGGGTTAAGTATTTTGGTTCTTCCCGGGTCAATACCTGTATTACAAAATACTTCATAAGGCGAGTACCAGTTGTTTCTGTGTCACTTTTGCGGCTAAATTCTTCACAATTATGAATAGAAAATACCATGGAAATGGGTCCACTGCAACCACTTCGATGGTTCTTCATTAGTTCTTCATTAGTTAGATTCTCTTTCCGACTGGTATCAGCCATTTACAAACTCGGGATTTGTTCCGATATTGTAAATAATACACTTGTGGGAGATTATTATGAAAAAAACGGCTATCAGCCTTTTGTTTATAGGTATACTGCTGTCGCCGGCTTACACTGAAACAGTCATGCTTTTTTCGGAGGAGCCAACAGGGGTCGGAAACGAACGTGATTCTGTAATCTATGTTGAGGACGGGATCATGGACGTGTTTTTCAGCGCCGGTCATATTATTTTCAATGGCGGATACCAACAGTTTGATCAGGAAAGTAAAGATGCACAGAGTCCCTTCGACGATACCCCTTCTTTCCGCCTGGCTAAATCGGGGGGGGCAGACTATATGCTCCAGGTTCAGCTGGAGTTCACCAAGGATGATGAGGATTCCCTGCCGGTGAAAGCCCTTTATAGTTTTTACCACCTCAATTCTGAAGAGAGATTGGCCAGTGGTGAAGTTCTGCTTTCAGAGGCCGGGGAGCGGGAAGAGTTGGATGAGGAAGTTTTGATCCGTCGTATGGGAAGGCATGTAGGCACAGAGGCAATAGGGGGAATGTAGTCTATTCCGGCAGAAAATTCTCAATATGTCGTACACAAACCCCGAGAATGAGATATGGGAGTGTAATATGAAAGATAAACACCGTTTTTATCAAAAAGCGACGCTATTTACATATGCTGTAGCCCTCTTTTTGCTTATCGCCTTTTCGGGAGGCACCCTATGGGCTCAAGACTCATACTGGGAGGGCAATGTAACCCCCGCCCCTTATGGTTTGTTACCTCATAGCGGCATGTATGCCGCCTCTAACGCTTTTCCGTTAGATTCGAAGGTATCCATTACACACCCCTCTGATGAAACTACAATTGAAGTGCGTATTGTTGCTCGTTTAGATCGGGAGCGGGTTTTCATGCAGGTTTCCCGTGATGCTGCCCAGAAATTGGGAATCCGAGAAGATGAGATTGCTACACTACATGTTACTCCAGTAGAAAAGGAAGATGATCTAATAGAATCCTCCCTTGGCCAAGAGAGACCCTTTTCATCCGACCCAGACCAAAATCCTTCGGCGTCAGTCCAGGACGAAAGCCTTGCACTAGTGCAGGAATATTTGTCCGAACAGCCGGAACCAGAAGCAGAACGGGAATCAGAACCAGAACCGGAGGCAGAACCAGAACCAGAGCCGGAAGAGCGAGCGGCGACTGTTCAAGAACTTGAGCCGCCTGAGGAGCAAGAGCCTGAGGAGCAAGAGCCGGCCAGGGAATATGTGGCTGAAATGGAACTACAGACACCACAGGCTGATACGCTTCCGGAAAAGGATCAGCCCCGAGCCCAGCTGACTGTAGAACTGCCTGAACCCAGTCTTGAGCCTGAGGAGCCGGCGGCTCCATCTACGACCAGCGATCCGCGAACAGCGGAACTGGAACCTCTGTTTATGCAGCAGAAGGATAAGCGGTATACACCAAGTGCACCCCAGTTGCCCCAACGTACGGCTGCCGCCGAAGGGCCCTCGTCCTCGCTGGAATCCTTTTCTCCCTCAGAAGGAGTTTACACCACAGAGTTCGAGGTGCGTCACTCCCCGGAGCCTCAGCGATCGGTGCTGCCCTCCGCTGATATCGCCTCAACCGCTGGTGATAAAGAAGCTGAAGAAAAAGTAGAGGATGAACTTCCTCACACCCCTATTCTCCCTGCGACCGAAGAAATTGAGGAATTACCCGAAGATGCCGAGCTGGTTTTAGTCCCCGCTGAAGAGCGTCCTCCAGAGGGGCCTTCTACAGAAACAGAGGAGCAACCTGCGGAAACAGAGGAGCAA
>JAWLDZ010000001.1:0-15417 GCA_041686355.1 Spirochaetaceae bacterium | reverse complement strand
GAAACAGAGGAGCAACCTGCGGAAACAGAGGAGCAAAGGCAGCAGGAAACGCCGACAGCTGAAACTGAGAGGGTTATCACTTCGGCAGCTGGAGAATCCTCCGCAGGTGAAATCACTGTACAGCGCAGCATCGATGCGGGGAGCTACTACCTGCAGGTTGCAGCTTACTCTAAACTCGATTTGGCCCAATCTCGCGGTCGAGAGTTGAACGGGAGATATCCGGTGACCCTCTATGTAGACGAGAGAGCCCCTGCCGCACCGTATAAATTGATGATCGGCCCCTTAAATGAGGATGAGAGCGGAACCCTGCTGTATACCTTTACCTCACGCGGTTTCCGCGATGCCTTTATTCGAAAGGGCAATTAAAGCGATGTCCGAAAGTGAGTATAATGAAGCTCGGCAAGAGGTAGAGAGACTCTCCGAGCTTTTGCATCGTTATCAGCGTGAATATTATATTGATGGGCGACCAAGTGTCTCGGACCTTGAGTATGATCGGCTCTTTGATCGTTTAGCCGAGCTCGAGGCACAGTATCCTGAGCTAAAAAGGCCCGACTCGCCAACCCAGCGGGTCGGAACCGAGCCCACAGACACCTTCCCCGAGGTTGAACACACGGTTCCAGTCTTGAGTCTCGATAAAGCCTACAGTTCCGATGAAGTAGCCGATTGGATTCATCGAACTAGCAAACGCAGTGGGCAGACTCTTAGCTTTGTGGTTGAGGAGAAAATCGACGGGGTCGCAATTGTGCTCTATTATAAGGCCGGTCGTTTGATGCGGGCTGTGACCCGGGGGAACGGTTTTGTGGGGAACGACATCACTGCCAATGTAAAGACTATCCGAACAGTCCCTCTGCGTTTACCAGAGGCGATAGATGTTGCTGTCCGGGGAGAGATCTACTTGCCAAAGGACCGTTTTGAAGAGTTAAACCGGAAAATGGAAACTCCCTATGCGAACCCGCGTAATCTGGCGGCCGGCAGTCTCCGCCGTATAAAAAGCAGTGAAGTGGCCCGTATTCCTTTGAATATGTTTGCCTATGAGGCTGCATTCCCGCAACAAGAGTTGAGCCATATCGAGGTCCTGGAAAAACTGACTGCTCTGCAGTTCCGTGTAAGCAGGCGTATTGGAGTGTTTTCAAATCGACTTGATACTGTAGATATGGAGGCACGCTGTCCGGAGTGGAGCTTTGGCAAAATTGATGAGCTGCCGCAGTATATTGAACAGGCAGCCTCAGAGCGGGATGCGCTGGAATATGAAATCGACGGACTGGTGGTAAAAGTAAATGAGCTTCAGGTCCGAGAGGAGTTAGGGTATACCGGGCACCATCCGCGCTGGGCTATCGCTTACAAGTTTGAGTCCCCCCAGGGAACTACTAACATTAAGACAATTGAAGTACAGGTAGGAAGAACCGGCCGAATTACTCCTGTTGCCCGGGTTGAACCGGTACAGATCGGCGGATCGACAATTAGTAATGTAACCCTGCACAATCAAGCCTATATCGAAATCCTTGAGATTGCAGAGGGTGATCAGGTGACCGTTTCCCGCCGGGGTGATGTAATTCCGGCGGTGGAAAAGGTTGTCCAAAAGAATGAGGTTGGAAATCCGGTATGGCGAATGCCGGATACATGCCCCTCCTGTGGTTCAAAACTGGAAGTTTATGGGGCACATCATTTCTGCCGTAACAATAAATGTCCCGACCAGGTACGAGGGCGGCTTCACTTTTTTATTGGGCGTAATCAGATGGATATCGAGAACCTTGGGCCTGAAACTGCTGAGATACTGATAGAGGAGGGCTTTGTGCAAGACCTTCCGGATTTGTACCGCTTTGATTTTGAACGACTGAAGGGATATCCGGGTTTTGGTGAAAAGAAAATTGCCGCGATTAAGACCGGACTTGAGAAAAGCTTGTCCCAGCCCTTCCGTGTGGTGTTGCCCTCATTGGGCATTCCCGAGGTCGGTCCAAGCGTAACCGAACTTTTAATTGGAGCAGGTTTCACCTCAATTGATAAGATAATCAAAATTGCAGAAGAGGGTGATGCAGAGAAACTGGTGGAGATTAAAGGCATTGGCGAAAAAACTGCCGCTACTATAATCGAAGAGTTTTCTCGGCCCGAAGTCCAGCATCGAATCGAGGAGTTAAAACAAGTCGGTTTGCAATTTGAAACCTCAGTTAAGGACAAAACCGGTGCAGGTGATGCTTCGATTCCCCCTCTGTTTGAAGGCGAAAACTGGTGTGTAACCGGCAGTTTCAATCGCTTCAATCCAAGGTCAAAGGCTATGGAATATGTAAAAGCCGGGGGTGGACGTACCAGCAGCCAGGTCAGCGGCAGTACTACCCATCTTTTGGCCGGCAGCGGCGGCGGAAGCAAGCTGCAAAAGGCACAGCAGCTGGGGGTAGAGATTGTGAGCGAAGAGGAGTTCGTGGGGCGACTTAAGGACGGGGGAATACCGATCGAATGAATGAACAATCGATGATTTCTGCACTCCAGCGTGCCGGGTATGGAGTAATCCCTCCTCAGCAGTATCATAGCGACCTTGACAGCGATTTTTTGGAGTTATGGGAACAGGTCCGCAGCTATACAATGATAAGCACAGAACGGGCTTACGCAATCTACTCCGCTATACGTTATCTGGTAAAAGCAGAAATTCCGGGAGCCTTTGTGGAATGCGGGGTCTGGAAAGGCGGTGCGACCATGCTAATGGCATTGACGCTTATGAAAATGAACGCTGCCGATCGCGAGCTCTACCTGTTCGATACTTTTCAAGGCATGACTCCCCCGACGGAGAAAGATGTGGTTGCCTGGACCGGCCGGCTGGTCCAAGAGAAATGGGATGAAGATCGGCGGGGTGAGAAAAACAATTTCGGCTGGTGGGCCGTGTCACGCCAAGAGGTAGTAGAGAACCTAAGTTCTACCGGGTATCCGGAGGAGTTGATCACTGCTGTTGAGGGGGATGTGGCCTCTACTATTCCTGCTCAGAGTCCCGAAGGGATTGCCCTATTACGCTTGGATACAGACTGGTATGAATCGACGCTACACGAGCTGCAGCATCTGTATCCGCATTTGAAACGGGGTGGAGTTTTGCTGCTGGATGATTACGGGCACTTTACTGGAGCACGCCGGGCCGTGGATGAGTACTTTGAGGAGACCCCCGTCTTTCTCCACCGTGATGACTATACCGGACGCTCTTTGGTGAAAGGCCGGTAATCAGAGCAATTCACGGTTCACTAGAACCTGTCATTACGCAGCGGCCGTATATAGCTTTGTGGAGCGACATCCTTTCCCGCTACTATACTCACAATCACCTTTTCTATAACCGATTTGTACTGGGGATAGCGCAGCCGCAGGTGCTGTACATATGCAAGCTCTTGCCTAATCCTCTCGCGTTTCATTTTTCCCAGTCGATCTAACACTATATTCCGATCGGGATTATCCATATATAACATGCAGATGGCTAAGTTGCGGTCTGTAATTCGCATCAGCCGATTTTGTGCTTCCGCAGCAGAAAGGGATTTTAAAATTTGTATGAGTTGTGTATCCGGCGATTCCTTCATTATTTACCGAATATAATAAAAAGTTATACCGCTCGTATAGTAGCTCAGTAACTGATCCTCCGAAATGCCCCCTGCAAACAGATTCAGATGCATTGAGCTTTGGGGAATAAGCCAGCTGAATTCTATCCCATAGCCAAAATGGTCTAACTCAGTGCTGGTTTTTGCAGTAAGGGCAACTGCCTTGTCCTTGATCTGCAGGAATGCCCCGCTGTGTAGTCGACCCATCCATCTGTCACCGCTGCTTTCATTTACCTGAAATTCGACTGAAGGACTTAAGGATAACCCCATGAAGCTGTCAATATCCGGGTGCAGAGTAAACTCGAAAATAGGTCGGGATCCAACCGCTGTTTCAAACGGAAGCAGAGCTGCAGATGCCTCTGAGAACTCCTTGTCCGGGAGATAGGTCCCGAAAAACTCAAAAGCCCCTGAAAATCTGAATCTGTTTCTGGTGGTGAATATCTCTCGCTTAAGCTGCGCGGACCCGCTCCACAAGCTTGTTCTGTTTTTTTCTATTAGCAGGCCTGTTGAAATTTGGGTCTCCAAAGAGTAGGGCAGTCCGGCCACTATACTCAACTGGGCTGGAAACAAAACCGGTGCAGCTTCTATCCTACCGCCTCCACCGAAGGAAAATGAACTTTGTAAGATTTCAGAGCCAACAGTAGGGGCACGGGGAACGCCGATTACGGTTAATGTTGCCGGAAGACCGGTAGTGAACAGTGCAATCGGCTCTTCTTGGATTACTTCAACGCTTTGTTCATAGATGGTTGTCTCCTGGCTGTTGTCAGCACTGCCTTGTATGACTATTCGGTAACGTCCTGGCGGCAGGGGGTACCTCTTTTCAAAGTAAGGAGTGTTCGGCAGTTCGACTCGCTGGGTACCAAAGAGTTTGTCCTCCTGGTTGCGAATAGTAATTTTTATACTTCCTGGAGCACTGACCGAACCTTTGATCACTAATTCAGGTTGTGGAAATGGTGGAATTATTCGCATCTTTTTCGGGAAGACCGATAGATCCTGCACGGCAAAGGCTAGTGGCTCCAGCTTAATCCTCGGTTGCACCGATTCGCCTTGGCTTACTTGAATCTCCACGGTTGTAGACTCATACCCAAAACGGCTGACCCGCAAGGTATAGGAGCCTACAGGAAGTTCCTTTGGAAAGTCTTGGATGGGCATATCGCCGATTTTTGCCACGGCATCTTGGGGGGTGATTATCGGAGCAACTTGACCGGTATGTGGTTCAAGCGAGACCTGGACAGCCGAAATAGTGTCGTTCTGGATGTCTAAATAGAATTCCCTTGAATGGTAACGCTGCTTGGTGATGCGTATGTGATACGAACCGTCTGTAAGTGGGTGAAGAAGGGGCGTGGAGCCGATGGTCTTTCCATTTATTGATACCCTTGCCCCGGCGGGATTTGTAATGAAAAGGACTTTACCCCGTTCTGTAGAAATATCCAGCTGAGGCAGCTGCTCTGACCGGGAATATATTTGAAGTTGTGAAGCATCATCAGGTGGTGTTGTAGCACAGCTTAGAATTCCTACTAATAATCCTAATAATAAAACGAGGGAAAATAAAACCGGTAAAGAAAGACGAATGAATTTCATTGCCTACCTTGACTCTTCAAAACTAAAAAGCGGCACAACAGATAAACTGTGGCCGCTTTTGAAAAAAGTATACCGAATCAATTGAGAACTGAAAATGTGCAATATTAGGTACTTCAGAAAGCACCTTATAAGACTTATCTTTTTTCTCTTGCCTCGTTAACCTTCATCGCTCTTCCCATAAAATCAGTGCCGTTTAATGCGTCAATCGCACTGTTAGCCTCTCCGTCATCGGGCATATCAACAAATGCAAATCCCTTTGACCGTTGGGTCATGCGGTCAAAAATAACCCGGACGGAAGAAACGGTGCCATACTCCTGAAATAAGTTTTTCAGGTCATCCTCTGTTACGGAATAGTTAAGATTTCCGACGTAAATGTTCATACAAAATGCTCCTAAGAAATAAAAAGTACAAAGAGTTGATTTAATAGATAGAAGGTTACCCATGGTGCAGATACTATCTCATCACATCTTTTGATCGATATTACGGTATTTTAGTTCAAAATGCAATCTTTTTTTTTGCAACAGAAACAGAACGGAAACAGAAACGCCAAGGCCTCTACCTATACTTGCCGCTTTAGATACCAATGGATACCTTCGTTTTTTGTCTCAACCAATCCGCGTTTTTCCGCATCAAAAACAAGCTTCTTAAATTTACTGTACCCGTAACGCTTTATGGAAACCTTTTTCTCCTGCAGATGCTGGCTAGATTTGGCGAAGGATGTCCAATTACTTCCATTCAATGAGTTAAGCAAGTATTTAAAAATTTCGGGAAGCTGTTCAGAACTCGTACTACGGCTGCGGACGGCGATGGTGAGCAGGTTGCTGTTTTCTGTACTGTATTCCACATTTGTATGCTCGATTGCGTCCGAAAGAAAAGCCTTCCAGGATTTATAGCCGATTTTACTCTCGCTGAAGTCCTCGTTGAGCAGCTTCATTTTGACTTTAACCGAGCCGGGGCTCGGCTTTTTCTTCTGCTTCAGCATCAAATTTACCGCTTCGGCAAAGAGCTGAAAGGCTGCTTCCTTGGAGATAGTCTCGGTAGACTCCTCCTCCTGGTCCTCTTCATAATCCTTAGTCATTATGGTGCGGTAATCGAAATACTTATCCGCCTGGGCGAGGAGGTCTTCCGAGGCATTTGAGGCATCACAGATGATCCACACCTCTTTCCCATGTTTTTTAAGGGTAGTCAGCAGGGGGCGGAAATCGGCATCGCCGGTGATGAGAATGAAGCGCTGCAGATGGGGATACAGAAAAATCATCTCGGTGGCATGAGTAATCAAGGCCATATCAGCGCTGTTTTTTCTTGATTTTGGAATATGAATGAGCTCAAAATTGTAGTCCGATAGATTACTGGGAAGTTTTTTTAGATGGGGACGGGTCCAATCGCCAAAACAACTGGCGGAGGATACCTTGTTTTCCTCTTCCAGAAAATCAAACAGATTAGCAATAAATTTATGGTCATTCTTGGGAGTGACATTCTCAATATCCCAGAGAATTGTTGCATTGTCCATGTTCTCTCCTTTTTTTAAACTATATCTCAAAAATCAGCTGAACGCTATGGGATCGGCAATGGTTTTAACCCTCTCGCCAATTTTCCAGCATTACTTGTACCGAACGACGCATTTCCTGCATGAAGGGCGAGCTGAACTTGCGCAGGTATATATGCTGGCCGTGATTCTTGGCGCCCTCCAAAAACTGTGGATTCGGTGGAAGATTTGCATCATACAGGCTCCTTGCCTCCTCCGGCTGTAGATGTCTGTAGCTGTCCCTTGAGATAATTAGGTCTCTGGAAAGACGGGGGATAGAGGGGCGGTTCTTCTGCTGTTCAGTGGGATAGCCCAAACAGAGCATGGTAATCGGTACTGCATACTGGGGCAGCTTCAGCAGATCCCGATGGATCTCATAGTTTTCCATAATGTCGCCAATGTAACAGGTACCGATTCCCAGTGATTCCGCCGCCAGGACGGCCGTGTGGGCGGCGATCAGGGCATCGCAAGCGGCCAGCAGGAGATCCGCCTCTTGAGGTTTTGCCGAAGGGGCGTGGTTAGATTTAATCAGCGAATCGACATCGGAGTAGCGAAAAAAGTCATATATGCGCTGTGAATCGGCCAGAAAGATCAGCACCCACGGAGCACTGGCGATAAAAGGCTGATGATCGCAGGTTTCGGCCAGTTTTGCCTTTAATGCTGCAGTTTCTACCTCGATGACCGAATAGAGCATTTGATTACCCGCAGTCGGGGCGCGCAGCATTGCTTCGGTTATTTGCTGTTTCTCGGCCTCCGGGATTGGATCCGGCAGATAACTTCTTATAGATTTTCTCTGTAGTATGGTATCAATGCACTCGTTCATTTGTTATAGATCTTTTTTATTCTACCCACCACACCTGAGGCAAGTCGCACCTTTATACCGTGGGGATGGTATGCCGACTTTGTGAGAATCCGATCGACTACTCCATCTGTAAGATGCCCAGTTCCTTGGTCCTGCTTTTTCACTACGTCGACTTGTTGGCCAATTACCACATTTTCTCTATAACGTCCATCCATCTGTCAACCTCCCGCCCGCTTGGCTGAAAAGCCGGCATTTTCAAGAATTGATACAATAATATCCACTTTATCTCCCTGAATAATAATGGTTCCGGATTTGACACTTCCTCCGGTACCACACTGCTGCTTCAGCTTGGTTGCCCATTCTTGGAGCTCCTCTTCTGAAACAGGCATACCGTACAGCACCGAGACGGTTTTACCACCCCGGCCCTTACTCTCACGCTGGACCCTAATTGTTCCGTCGTTCTTTATGCCGGGCGGAGTCTTAGCATTCCCTCGGCTGCGTTTTTTTTGGCCCTTTTTCTGCTTCCGCAGATCTCCCTCATCGGTAGAGTACACAAACTCCTCATCCATAGCGCTTCCACCTTGTAACGAAAATCGGCTGAACGACAGCATAGCATAGACTTCCGACCGCCGAAAAGGCTAAGTTCGACAATCTGCCTCTAAAAAGTATCGAAAAACAGCATTGCTATAGACAGCATCTTAATAGTACAATTTGCTGAGTATAAGTAAAGGGAGGTTCACATGCCCTATTTTCGTAAAATTGTGGGTGAAAGACTGTATCTCTCACCGGTAAGCGGTGAGGAAGCTGAGAAATATACCCGCTGGATGAACGATCTTGAAACGACTATCAATCTTACAACCGCCCCCAATATTATTTCGCTTGAAAAAGAGAAGCAGATGCTGGAGTTGTTCCAGAAAGAGGGCTATAACTTCGCGGTCGTGCAAAAGGAAAACGATGAACTGACCGGCAATTGTGGATTGATGAATGTGGACCTGGTGCAGAGGACAGCCGAGTTAGGCCTGTTCATAGGAGAAAAGAAACACCGCGGCAAGGGATACGGCAGCGAAACTGTGCGGCTTCTGCTGGATTATGCCTTTAATCTTCTCAACCTGCACAGCGTCTATCTGCGGGTCCGTTCGTTTAATGAAGCTGCCTTGGGCTGCTATCTAAAGCTTGGGTTCAAGGAAATAGGTCGCCGGCGTGAATGTGTAAGGGTGGGCGGCTCTTACTATGATGAAATCTACATGGACATCCTTGATCGGGAGTTTTCTGGCAGTATTTCGGCAAAGGGAAGGAATTAACCGGCCATCCTGATTACAATTACATCTTTTGCAAAATAGGTGTGAAAAACTTCTAAGGTGCTTGATTAAAGTCGTGAGTTATAGTATATTACAGAAAGTATATCGGATGCGGTATTGTTCTTTAATTTTCGATAGGGTTCTTTCGGGTTGATGATAGCTGATTCTTTTCTGTCTCTTCTCCCATCAAAAAGTAATTTCCTACTGAACGATTAAGATCTATTTCTTCCATATACATAAATATTTTTAAGACCCTGTGCAAATATCAGGGTAGAAGGATGCTACACTATGGCTAAGAAAATTTATGTAGGAAACATGAATTACAACACTACTGAGCAGGAACTTGAAAACCTGTTTGGTCAGTACGGTACTGTTGCAAGTGCCAACATTATCATCGATCGCTACACCGACCGTTCCAAGGGTTTCGGCTTTGTAGAAATGGAAGATGAACAAGCTGCTGACGCAGCAATTTCTGCGCTGGACAACTCAGAGTTCGGTGGACGTAACCTGAAAGTAAACGTGGCCAAAGAGCGCCGCCCGCGCTTCTAAGCGAACACAATATAAAGTTACAAAAATGCCGGTTGGATACCCTCCTTCCGGCTTTTTTTTTTGAATTGTTTTAAGGTTTGGGTAGTGGTTCAAAGCATGTGCTTTGTTTCTCTGTACCTATAGTTTCTTATAGACTGAGACTTTTTCCCACAATCTTTGAACCACTACCTTCATCTTCCCAGGGCGAAGTGTCGATAATATGAATAAGATGAATATACCCGTCAATACTAAAGTCCTATCTTTCCCTATCCTCTGGACACTGTTGTTTTTGAACTTGGCTATATCGCTGCCGGCTCAGACCACAGAGCAAACAGAAAAAAATGAGCAGCCTGTTGAACGGGCTGAGCCGCTTCCCGCCGGATTCAACCGTATCCAGTTGGGGATGGACCTTGCCTCGGTACAGCAAGCCCTGGAAGCGGACGGGAACTTCAGATACCGCGGCGAGCCGGATGTCAGTATGCTGCGTTCACGCAACGACGCCCTCATACAAACCGATGGGGTCGACTTCATTCAGCAGGCTTCCTTTCAGTTTGTCGATAACGCCCTGTTTACCATCACCCTCATTCTAAACCCCAGCCGCCTAGGATATTACACCATGTACAGTACCCTGCAGGAGCGCTATGGCGAGCCGGAGCGTCTCTCCCCCGAGAAGGCGGTGTGGGAAAACGAGCAGGTTCAAATGGCCCTGGAGCGCCCGCTGCGCATTAAATATATCTCCATGCCGACCCTGCAAGAGCTGCGGCGCAGCAGTACTCGTGAAAAATCCCTCGAAAGGCTCACCCGCGAGCGATTTTTGGAGCAATTTTGATGCGTATACTTATTATAATAATGCTCTTAATGACACTTGGCTGCAGTGCTGAAGAGGGCCTCCCGTCGTATAAGTTACAGGTGGGCGAGGATACGTACACTGTAGAAGTTGCCCGCAGCGACGAAGAGCGTCAACGCGGGCTGATGCACCGGGAGTCCATCGGAGAGTATGAGGGGATGCTGTTTGTCTTTGAACGGGACCAGCACCTGAGTTTCTGGATGAAAAATACCTATATACCCCTCTCCATCGCTTATATTTCAAAGAGCGGTGTAATAAAGAGTATCCATCATATGGAACCGGAATCGCTGCGGACGGTAGAATCGGACTACGCCGTCCGATTTGCCCTAGAGCTGCCGCGGGGGGCCTACCAGCGTTCAGGTGTTGAAGTTGGTGATTCAATCGAAGGGCTGGACCGCTTTATCGAATAGCAATTTTCCGGTACACTCTAGGCAAAGGAGCGTCTTATTCCGGATGAACGACCTTTCTTACATGCCTACTTTGATCTAGTAGAACACATCACCCGTATGGAGCTGCGCAACACCAGCAAGCAGGTCCTCCTAAACTACATAAATGAATCACCCCAGCCCAAGCTCATCCTGCGAGCTCGAGAGGCGATCCGCCGCTATATCCAGGAGGATCTGCCGAGCCTGGAAGAAATTCAGGCTAAGGCCCAGGCGGGGGAGGAACTGAACGAGTATGACCATAAATTGTTAAAAATGGAGTACGAGGCCCGCCGCTTTGAAGAGCGCTACCATCATCGGCCCAGGTAGTGCCGTAAGAGTTTAGCGGGCCGGGAGTGATTCCCGCTCGGTTTTGAACTCGCTGGTAAAGTGAAACTCGATTTCCGGATTATCCTCAATCACAGTGCGCAGCATCCATTGGGTTTCGGCAAAGTATACCGGCTTCTGTTCGAGGTCATAGGCGATTTTCGATTCCTTAAATCGGAGAAAGTCCTTGAGCTTTTTCGGATCCTCCGATGTAATCCAGCATGCCTGGGCAAAGCTCAGCGGCTCAAAGCGGCAGGATGCTCCGTATTCATACTCAAGCCGGTAGTTAATTACATCAAACTGCAGGTCACCCACTGTACCGACAATTTTACGCCGCCCCTTATCCTGAATGAAGAGCTGGGCGATGCCCTCTTCGCTGAGCTGGGCGATGCCCTTGTCGAGCTGCTTGGAGCGCATGGGATCGGTATTGATAAGCTCTTTAAAGATCTCGGGAGAGAAGTGGGGCACCCCGCGGAAGGTAAACTCCTCACCTTCAGTCAGAGTGTCTCCGATTTTCAGGTCTCCCCGGTCGTAGAGGCCCACTACATCCCCCGGAAAAGCCTCATCGACCACACTTTTTCGCTGGGCCATAAAGTTATATGGCGAGGTGAAGCGCAGATTTTTTTCAAGGCGGACATGACGGAAGGGGCGGTCCTTCATAAAGGTTCCCGAACAGACCCGCAGAAAGGCGATCCGGTCGCGATGGCGGGGGTCAAGATTGGCATGAATCTTAAAGATGAAACCGCTGAATTTCTCCTCCTGGGGTTCAACAAAGCGGGTATCGGTTTCGCGTTTTACCGGGGAGGGGGCAATCTCCAGAAAGGTTTCCAGCAGCTCGCGTACACCGAAGTTGTTGAGGGCACTGCCGAAAAACACCGGGGCCAGCGTCCCTTGGCTGTACTCTTCCTGCGAGAATTGGTCGTAGACCCCTTCGATCAGGTCGACATCCTCCCGCAGCTGTACGGCGCTGCTGCCGAGCTTCTCATCCAGCACCTCCGACTGCAGATCGTCGACCAGCAGACGGTCCTCCTCAACCTGGGTTTTCCCCGACTGGAACAGGTACACGTTTTTTTCGTGCAGGTTATAGACCCCTTTGAAGTTCATTCCCATATCAATCGGCCAGGTAAGGGGGCGGACTCGAATGTCGAGTTTCTCCTCCAGTTCATCCATCAGCTCCATGGGGGGCCTTCCCTCACGGTCGAGCTTGTTGACAAAGATGATTACCGGAGTATTGCGCATCCGGCAGACATTCATCAGTTTTTCTGTCTGCTCCTCGACCCCCTTGGCACAGTCGACTACCAGGATTACGCTGTCCACCGCGGTCAGGGTGCGGTAGGTGTCCTCGGCAAAGTCCTTATGCCCCGGGGTATCCAGGATATTGATCAGCTTGCTCTTGTATTCAAAGGTCATCACCGAGGTGGCTACGGAAATACCACGCTGCTTTTCAATCTGCATAAAGTCGGAGGTAGCGCTGCGTTTAATTTTATTGTTTTTCACCGCTCCGGCGGTGCGTATTCCCCCGCCGAAGAGCAGCAGCTTTTCGGTGAGGGTGGTTTTCCCTGCATCCGGGTGGCTGATGATAGCAAAGGTTTTTCGTTTTTCTATTTCAGTCTGTAATTTTTCTGTGCGTAAGTTCATTCAAATTTCTCTTTCTATAACAGTATGACGTTGTGAGTCTTTTTAGGCTCTATTCCTGGTTGTCGCTGTTTTCCGTACCGGGAAACAGCTCCAGGTTGGGCTCTTCCTTTGTTGAATCCGGTTCATTGACCAGTATTTCAATCTTGCGTTCTATCTTCGAAAGGTCTTTTTCCAGGCCCTTGGCAAGCTTAATGCCCTCTTCAAACATCTCGACGGCATCGTCAAGGGGTACCTTTCCGGCTTTCATCTGTTCATTCAGCTCTTCAAGCTTTTTGAGCCGCTCCTCGAACTTTTTCACGGCGTCTCCTCCTCACTGCGGGGGTATCTGTTCTCTACAGTAGCGCCCAGTCGACCGTCGTGTAGACGAATATCAATTAGATCTCCGGTGGTGCTTTGCTGCACACTTCCTATCAGCACCCCGCTGTGGCGGTCGGTGACCACTGCATAGCCCTTCTGCAGTATCGTTAAGGGCGAATTGCCCTCGATGGAAGCTTTCAGCATAGCAACTCGGTGCCGGGTGTGAGTCAGCAGCTCCTGCAGGTTTCTAACCGCCTCTTCCTTCGCATCATCGAGGCGCAGCTGGTAGGGCTGTAGTACCTGCCGAAAGCGCTCCTCCAGATTCTCCGGAGTAAACTGCCGAATTAGCAGTCCCGCGTTTTCCACCCGGTTCTGAATCCGGGTGCTCATCTCATCCCTTAAGCGGCGCACCCTATCGGAAAGCTCTTCGCGGCTTTTACTGACTATCTCCGCCGCCGCCGAGGGGGTCGGAGCGCTTACATCGGCCGCATAATCGCTTAGGGCCGTGTCGATTTCATGCCCCACCGCCGAGATTACCGGTATTTCTGATTCCGCTACCGCCCGAACCACCTCTTCCTCGGAAAAAGGCAGGAGGTCTTCGAGGGAACCGCCGCCCCGACCGGTAATTATGACGTCTCCAAGCTGGAAGAGGTTGGCCCGGCGTATTTGGGCGGCAATTTTTGACCCGGCGCTGTCTCCCTGCACGGCAGCCGGCAGCACCACTACATCCAATCCGGAGGATCGCCGGCCGAGTACCTGCAGTATATCCCGGATAGCCGCTCCGGTGGGAGAGGTCACCACCGCTATTCTGGTCGGAAAAAAGGGCAGCGGCTGTTTCTTCTCTTCGGCAAACAGCCCCTCTGCGGCGAGTTTACGTTTGCGCTCTTCCAGCATAGCCAGAATGTCGCCTTCGCCGGCCTTCTCCATGCTGTCGCAAATAATCTGGTAGTTTCCCCGCTTGGCATACACGCTGATGTTTCCGCGAACCACCACTTTTTGGCCGTCGGCCGGAGTAAAGGCAACCCGGGCAGAGCGGTACTTAAACATGACCGCTTGAATCACCGCGTCCCGATCTTTTAAGGTGAAATACCAGTGTCCGCTCCCGGCAGGCCGGAAGTTCGATATTTCCCCTTCTATTGCAACCGTAGAAAAACTTTGTTCAAGAATCTCTTTGATATGGGCGGTGATTTCGGAAACTTGAAAGCGGTATTCACCTGGTGGAAACTGCATGTCCTTAACTTACACGTATTTAAAGGCTTTTTCAATCACCTCATTCAATTACCGCAGGGAAGCAAAGGGGAGCAAAGGGGAGCAAAAAGCCCGACGCACAGCACCGCTTCTATAGGTCCATAATTTCTATGAGTCTATATGATGGCCGAGCTTGTGTTTAATCCATTTGTAGCTCTCGTCGGCCATCTCTCGGAAATCGGTGGGCAGCTGCTGACTCAGCATCCGTTCAAGCACATCCCTGGCGGCCTCATAGTGGTTGAAGTGGATATGTGCCATGGCCAGGGCATAACCAGTGCGGTAGTCCTCGGGATTCAGTTTGTAGGAGGTTTGAAACTTAATATAGCTTTCATCTTTCTTGCCGAGCTGATTATACACTACTCCCAAATTGCGTTTTATTGATGAGCTTTCGGGCATCAGCTTCTCCGCCTTTTCCAGATATTCACACGCTTCTGTATAATGGCCTATTTTGAAATTGGCACAACCGCAGGCTTCGAGAGCCTGGGGATGTTCATCTTCAAACTTGAAAAAGAAATCCAGGGCCTTCTTCGCCTCCAGCGCCTGGTTGTTCTCGGTAAAGGCCACCCCGATGCGCCATAGGGCTTCCTGGTTATCCGGCTCCTCCGCCAGAATTCCGTTCAACAGCTCTATCGCTTCTTCATACATTCCGGTCTCAATTAAACTGTCGACTCTGTCGAAATCATTATCCATACTCATTCTGTAATAAATATACTAAGGAAGAGAGAAAAAACAAAACTCATAGGAGTAGTTATTTGTGGTTGCGTGCTTGCAGAACCCCTGGAGGTAGGCTGCAGGCTCTTCCCTTTTGGCGGCGACAGGTTGTATTATCTACACGGAGGAACTATGGAGAAGCAGAAAGTAACCGCAAAGCAGAACAACAGTAAGAGCTGCATTGTCTGCGGCCTTGAAAATGGTTTTAGTCTATTCACCCGTTTCTATGAAACAGAAGGGAAAGAGTTAGTTGCCCTCGCCAGGGGCAGGGATGAGCATCAGGGCTATCCGGGGAGAATGCACGGGGGGCTTATTTCGGCTTTGCTGGATGAGACCATCGGCAGGGCGATTATGATTGAAGACCCTAACGCCTGGGGGGTGACCGTCGAACTGAATGTGCGGTTCAGACAGCCGGTTCCCCTAAATGAAGAGCTGAGAGTGGTGGGGCGTATAGATAAACTGGGCAGAAAGATCTTTTCCGGGTCGGGGGAACTCCTGCTCCCGGACGGCACCGCGGCCGCTTCGGCAACCGGAAAATATGTTCGCCTCAGTATCGACTCAATTGTTGAAGATGCGGATGGTTTTGAAGAAGAGTGGTTTCAGGAAAAGCGGGACCAGGAACCGGAG